>JAQVPN010000111.1 GCA_028702055.1 Candidatus Altimarinota bacterium
TCATTTTATTTTATTTTCAAATTTTCTAAATCTTTTCAAAAGTTTATTTTTAAATTTTTGATCAATTGATTGATCTCATAAAATTCATTCAAAAAATGAAGTTTCTTTTTCTTTTAATTCATAAAGTGCTTTAAATGCACTATCAAAATTATAAGCTCTTAAAAAATCATTTATAACAATAAAAGTATCGTCTATACTTTTTACTTGAGATAACTCAATTGATAATCAAGTTTTTTCTTTATAATAAACTTTGTACAGTTTATTTAATATTTTTAAAAACAAATTATATCTTTTTTTAGATTTATTTTTATAAAAATATGAAAAATATGAATTTTTTTGAATTTCAGATAAAATATTTTCTTCAAAAGATTTTATTTCTGGTATAATTTTATAAAAAAAATCCCAATCTTTATGATCTATTATTATTTTTAAACTTTTTATCAAAGATTTTAAGTTTGAATATTTATGAATTTTTGAGAATAATTCATTATAAAAAATAGATCTATCTAAATCTATAAAATTTTCTAATTTTTCTCTATATATATAAGTATACTTAGCTTTTTTAAAATAACTTTTTGAATTTTTATTTAATAAAATTTCAAAATAATTTTTTTCTTTTTGTTTTATTTTCATCAAAAATAATCTAGCATCAACAAAATTTCATTCCTTTATACTTTTTTTAATTACTTTTATAGCATCTAAATATCAAAAATTATCAATATTAGTAAAAGCTACTCAAAGTTTTTTTGATTTTATAAGATTTAATAAATTTTCTATTCTTTTGTATTTTTTTTCTGATTCTTTAGTAAATTTTTCAACAAATTCAGACGACAAAGAAGCATCTGAAGAAATTTTTTCAAATGCTTGTTTTTCCATATTTTCCAGAGAAAGAAGCAAAGATTCTGCTTCTTTAAAATTTCAAATAGAAATTAAATCTTTAGATCTAGAAATTCAATCATCAAAATTTTTTATTGGTTTATTTATTTTTGATTGAATTTTATTAATCCTATAATTCAATAATTTAACTCAAATATCTTTTATTTTTTTTATAATCATAAAAAATTTTTACTATACTAATTTAAATACTTCTTCTAATGTTGTTTTTCACATAATAGCTTTTATTATAGCATCTTGCATTATTGTAATCATTCAATTTTCTTTAGCTAATTCATGAATATGAGAAGAAGATTTTTTTGTTAAAATAGATTCTTCTAAATAATCTCCTAAAACAAGTAATTCGTGAACTCAAATTCTTCATTTATATCAAGTATTATTACAATGTTCACATCAAGTTCATTTATAAAATTTTAAATTTGCTAATTCTTCTTCATCAAATAAATCTTGTAATGCTTCTTTTGCCTTTGAAACCAAATTTGGATTAGCTTGAGTTTCAGCTTTACAATGAGGACAAATTCATTTTACAAGTCTTTGACTTATTACCATTTTTAAAGCTGAAGATATTAAAAATGGTTCAACTCACATATTTATAAGTCTTTGTATTGTAGCAGAAGCAGAATTTGTATGTATTGTTGATAATACCAAATGACCTGTAAGAGATGCTTCTATGGCTAAAGTAGCTGTTTCTGTGTCTCTTATTTCTCATACCATTATAATATCTGGATCTTGTCTAACTAAAGATCTAAGTCAATCTGCAAAATTAAATCAAACACTTGGTCTGATTTGAGTTTGATTAACAAAATCAACATTATATTCAATTGGATCTTCTAAAGTAGAAATATTAAATTCAAGTGGATTAAATTCATTTATAAGAGAAAATAAAGTCGTAGATTTACCTGATCAAGTTGGTCCAGCAACTAATATAAGTCAAAATCTAGATTTTAAAACTTCTTTTATTTTATTATTATTAGCTTCTAAAAATCACATTTTTTCTAAAGTCAAAATACTAGAATCTTGACTTAAAATACGAATAACTATTTTTTCACCATATATAGTTGGCATAATAGAAATTCTCATATCTACATCTTGATTTAATTTTTCTGATTTATAAGAAATTTTTCAATCTTGTGGTCTTTTATTTTCATCTATTTTTAAACCTGCCATTACTTTTAATATAGTAATAATAGCTGAATAATTTTCATGTGAAATTTTATTTCTAATAAAAAAATCTCAATCTATTCTATATCTAAAAAGAATGAAATCTTTTAATGATTCTATGTGAAAATCAGAAGCTTTATTTTCTATAGCTTCATCAAATGCATCATTTATAAATTTAGGAATATCTCCTAAATTTTTTTGTATATCTAATAGATTTATATCTTTATATTTTTTCATATTAACAATATAATATTATTATAAATTATTTAGTTTATATTACCATTAATTTGCTTATTTTTAAAATATTTTATAAGTTTTTCCTTTACTTCTAAATTATTTGTTTTATAAATATTATCTTCTGGTATTTTTTTTATATTTTCTGGATTAAAATCAGGTTTTTTAATATCTTCATGAAAATTATTATTTCAGAAATTATTTGGAATATGATTAATGTTTAATTTATTCAAAAATATTGTTTTAAAATAAAATAATCAAATAACAAAAACAAAAATTAAAATAACAGCAAAAAAAATTTTAGCATATTTTTTATCTAAATTTTTTATAAAATTAAAATTTATGCTTATCTTTTTTTCTTTTTTTATTTTTTTTGTTTCTATATTTTCTAAAATTTTATCTAAATTTACATCATTATGAGATATTTCAACTTCTTTATTTTGAGTAGTCTCCCCTTTTATAATTTCTTTTTTTTCTAATTTTTCTTCTTCTTTAATTATTTTTGATTCTTTTTTCTTTTTAATAGCTTGTATTTCTTTTTCGAAAGAAGATACATAATTTCAAAAAATTTCTTCTTTTTTTATATCTACAATAAGTGTTCCTATAGTATCTCAATCAGCAATTTTAAGTTTTTCAGACAATTCATCTGAATTATCTTTTTTTTCTTCTTTTATAATTAAATTTTCTTTTTTTATAACTTCTTCATTTTCTGATTTTATATCAGTATTTGAATCTATTATATTACTTAAAGTTAAATCATTTTTAATTTCTTCTTTTTCTAAAATTTGGACTCTTTCTTCTTTTTTTTCTAAAATTTCATTTTCTTTGATATCATTTTCTACTAATTCTCATGATTTTTTTAAATTTTCTCCTAAATATCAATTTGAAGAAATCAAAGAATTCAAAGAAATTTTTTTCTTTGATATAGTTTGATTTTCATTTTTTTTATCTGAATTAATTTCTTCTTTTTTATTTATATCAGATGATTTTTGTGAATTATCATTATTTTCTCAATTAGTTTTCTGCATAGCAGATAAATCTATTTTTACCATATAAATCAAATTAATAATATATTTTACTTGAGTAGTTTATCACAAAAAATTAAAAAAATCAAAAAAAATCAAAAAAAAATTTGCCATATGTATTTTTTTTTATATAATGCCGAAGCTTTCAAAGGAAAATACAAACTTTTCTTTGGGGTTGTAGCTCAGCTGGTAGAGCAGGTCCCTTTTAAGGACAAGGTCGCGGGTTCGAATCCCGCCAACCCCACCATTTTAAAAATAAAAAAAAATCACTAAAATTTATATTTAGTGATTTTTTTATTTACAAAACAGCATTGAAAAAATATCAAAGCAAGATTATAAAAAATCAAACAAGTCCAAAAAATATTAAAAGTAATTGAATTTTCATTACTTTTTTAAGTATCAAAAATTCTGGTAATGATAAACCAACAACAGCCATCATAAAAGCAAGTCAAGTTCCAAGTGGAACTCATTTTACAATAAGAGCTTGAATGATAGGAATTACACTTGTAGCATTTGCATACATAGGTATTCATAAAATTACAGCAATAGGAACAGCAAATGGGTTATCTTTTGAAATATAAGTCTCAAAAAATCAAGATGGAACAAATCAATGAATT
>JAQVPN010000112.1 GCA_028702055.1 Candidatus Altimarinota bacterium
TGGTTCAATTGATCTTTCTACTAAAGGAAGGATTAATTCTTCAAATTTACTTCTTGAAATAGTCATCATTAAGTTTTTTGGTCCTGATGCATCAACAGTTATATAAGGAAGATTTACATCATAACTTGTAGTTGATGATAATTCTTTTTTAGCTTTTTCAGCTTCGTCTCTTACTCTTTGTAGAGCCATTGGATCATTTCTCAAATCTATAGCTTGATCTTTTTTGAATTCTTCAATTATATAATCCACCAAAATATTATCAAAGTCATCTCAACCTAAATGAGTATCTCAGTTTGTAGCAAGTACTTCAAAAGTTCCTTCATCAGATAATTCTAGAATAGAAACATCAAATGTACCTCAACCAAAGTCATATACTACAACTTTTTCATTTTTAGATTTTCAAGCTCCATAAGCTAGGGCAGCAGCAGTTGGTTCATTTATAATTCTTTTTACTTCAAGTCCTGCGATTTTACCAGCATTTATTGTAGCTTGTCTTTGACTATCGTTGAAATAAGCAGGAACAGTAATAACAGCTTCTGTTACTTTTTGTCCTAAATATTTTTCAGCATCTTCTTTTAATTTCATCAAAACTTCAGCACCGATTTCTTCTGGTCTAACATTTTTACCACCAAAAACTATTTCAGCACCACCGTCTTTACCTTTAACTACTTCAAAAGGAACTGAATCAGCTTCTTTTTTAATTTCATCAAATTTTCTACCAATAAATCTTTTTGCAGAATAAATTGTTCATTTTGGATTTGTAATTGCTTGTCTTTTTGCTGGAGTACCAACTATAGTTTCGTCTCATTTTTTAGCAACAATAGAAGGAGTTGTTCTATTACCTTCAGCATTTGCAATTACTTTTGCTTCACCTCATTCCATAAAAGCTACACAAGAGTTCGTAGTACCTAAATCTATTCAAATTATTTTTCCCATGGGATTATAAATTTAAAAAATAAAATATTTTATAACTTATTTAAAAGCTTCAAAGAAGTTTGACTATGTAAAATATTAGTCTTTTATCTTTAAGCTTGAACACATTTTATTCATATTTTTTTTCTTGTCAAATTTTTTTAGCACATTTTATGTTTTAGTGCTAATTTTAATTTTTAACAAAAAGAAAGAGGCTTCAAATAGCCTCAAAATATTTATAAAGGTGAACTTATTACCACATCCGGTAACATTCCCTCTCCTCTGGCAGAACCATAGATTGTTTCTATTTTCATAACTGTTATCCCACCGTCACTTTTGACAATTCTTCGGCATAAGACAGTAGAACTTTTAGCAAGAAGAACAGATTCTTTTCCTCTCCCATTTTTAGTAAAACTTAAAAAAAGACCTGTTTTATTTTCGCCAGCAAAATCTAGGTTTTGTTTTTGTTTTGGATTGGTTAATTTTGCATAAAGTTGTTCAATGTTTTGTTCAATTGCTCTTTTTTCAGAAATAGATTTTTCTGATTTATAAGAATTGTGAACATTTGCACAAGCATTTTTGTATTCACCTGGAAGTTTATAATAACTTCCATCAGCAATAGCAATTTCATTTGCCATTCGAGAATACTCTTGTGATAGTCTTTTTGTAACACCACCTGTTGCGGAACTACCAATAACAATATTACCTTGTTTTTGCATTTTTTAACCTTTCTACTTTATCCTTGGATTTTTCCTTTCGGAGAAGATAAAGTCTTAGTTTTATAAGAAAAAAAAAGAATTTGTCAAAATTTTTTGCAAAAATAACAAAAAATTGATATAATAAAGAAGAATTAAATAAATTAATAAAAAAATGATATGTGAAAAGAATTAGAAAAAATAAATTCATCAGATATAATAGAAACCCAACTAAAAGAGTTTAATGAAAAACTTTTATCAAACCTACCTTCTTTAGAATGGGAAAATTGGTTTTGAGATAGAGCAAGAGATATAATGTTTTTATTGTGACTTGATAAAAATTTCAATCCTTCTTGATATGTTGAAGCTTTAGCAAAAGCTAGAGAATCTCAAAAATCAGCAAATAATCCGGATTATAAAAATTTTGAAAAAAAAGCAGCATAAAAAAAGAACTTATTGTTATAAGTTCTTTTTTGTTTTAAAAATTATTTTTTAGCTAAATCTTCTTTTAAGTGATCAAAGAAATGATTTACAAGATCATCTAGTTTTTTATAATCTTCTCTTTCATATCTATATGATTTTCAATCTATATTTACAAGTAATTTACCATTAAATAATCATTTTTTATTTTGCTCTATAAATAAATCCATATTTGTTTCAGCATCATCTTTTGATTCAAATTTAACTAAATAATTATCTAATTTATTGTTTAAATTTTCCTTTACTAATCTTTCTACTACATCTTTAGAAACTCATTCACCAGATAAGTGTATTTTTTGTTGCATTGTCATAATATATAAAATTAAGTTGTAAAATGCCTATATCTTGGCAAATATGTATTTTAGACTATTTTAATTAAATAACAAGATTTTTTTGAAATTTTAAAAAATATTTCTATAATAAGCAAAATTAACAATTAATAGACAATATTTATGCAAAATTATGAACTTGTAATTTGACTTGAAATACATGTAAGAGTAAAATCTCAAACTAAAATGTTTTGTTCTTGTAAAAATGCTGTAGAATTGGCAGAAGAACCAAATATAAATGTTTGTCCTGTTTGTATGTGATTTCCTGGAATGCTTCCAAAATTAAATGCTGAAGTAGTAAGACTAGGTGTTATTGCTGGTCATGCTATGAAATGTGAAGTAAATAAAATTTCTAGATTTGATAGAAAATCTTATTTTTATCCAGATTTACCAAATTCTTTCCAAACTACACAAATGTACGAAACAATTGTTGGGCAATGAGATGTAAGAGTTTTGGTAAATGGAGAATTAAAACATTTTAAAATTCATCATATGCATCTAGAAAATGATGCTGGTAAATTAACTCATGTTTGAGGAAAAACACTTTGTGATTATAACAGAGCATGAAGTCCTTTAATGGAAATAGTTACTGAACCTGATTTTAGAAGTAAAGATGATGTAGTAGAATTTTTGAAAGAACTTCAAAAAATGATGAGATTTGCAGGAGTTTCAGATGCAGATATGGAAAAATGACAATTAAGATGTGATGTAAATATTTCAGTTAGAAAAACATGAGAAAATATCTTAAACAATAGAGTTGAATTAAAAAATATAAATTCTTTTTCTTCTATTGGTAGAGCTATAGATACAGAATTTTCAAGACAAGTAAAAATGTATGAAAAATGAGAAAAAGTTGACCAAGAAACAAGAGGTTGGGATGATGAAAAATGAGTTTCAAATATTCAAAGATCAAAAGAAAATGCTATGGATTATAGATATTTTCCAGAACCTGACTTACTCCCTGTTGTTTTAACTGATGAATTTATAGATGAGTGTGCAACAAAAGTATGAGAATTACCAATTGATAGAAGATTAAAATATTTGAAGGATTATAATTTTAAAGAAGATGATGCTAGAATACTATCTGCTGATAGAGATATTTCTGATTATTTTGATTCTTTAGTAACTCTGACAAAAGATGCAAATAAATCTAATTCTTATATCACTTCTGTACTTCTTGCTATGATGAAAGAAGATGAAGAAATAAATAATTTCTTATTACTTAGATTTGATATACAAGAATTAGCTGAAGTCATAAATCTTGTTAATAAAGATGAATTATCTTCAACAAATGCAAAAGTTGTTATAGAAGAATTATTTGCAAATGGTTGAAAAACTAGTTCTATTGTAGATTCTAAATGACTTAGACAAACAAATGATTTATGAGCTTTAGAAGCAGTAGTAGATAAAGTAATAGAATCTAATCCAGTTCAAATTGCTGATTATAAATGAGGAAATGAAAGAATTTTTGGGTTCCTTGTTTGACAATGTATGAA
>JAQVPN010000010.1 GCA_028702055.1 Candidatus Altimarinota bacterium
ATTTTTTTAAATTCTTCTTTTGATTTTATTTTTGTTTGAGACAATATTTTTTGCAATTCTTTTTCTTCTATAGAATCAAAAGCTTTTGAAAAAAGTTTTGATTTATCTTGTTCTCAAGCAAATAATTTTGCTCAAACATCTAAATCATCTCTCATAGAAAAAGTCATATGTTTATAATCAGTCCTAACTATTCTACCTGCATCTTCTCACAAGAGTATTTTATCAAAATTTTTACTTATATGTTTTTTTAATTCTCAAGTAAATAAATCACAAAATTCCTTTGAAACAAAATCATTTAGATATTTTATTCACATAAAATTTACATCAACTATTTTTTGTCATTCTATAAGCCTAGAAACTTCTAATAATGGATGATTTTTTCATACTATTTCATAAACTTTTCTTTTTAAATTTGGATCTTTTATTTTACTTAAATCTACTTCTTTGATTTCTGGATTTTTTTCTATAATAGAAAGTAATTTAGAATTAAATTCTTTTACAGTTAATCAAACTAAAGAATCATCTAAAATTTCTAAAGTTTCTATATTTTTTTCTCAAAGATATTTTTTTAAATCTCATAAATCATCTTTTGCTTTATTGTGTATCATAGTTTTATTTTCTTTTGAAATTATTTTTATTTCTTTTATTAATTTTATTCAAGCTTTTAAAGCTATTTTTCATAAAAAAGCTCATAAAACAGGTCATCAAATTGCTCATACAGATTTTCAAAATTCATAAAAATTTCAAGAAACAAATCATTTTGCAAGATCTCAAATTCAAGTAAAAACTGATGTAACAATTGTTTGAATATCTTCAAGTTCCATATTTTTTAATCGATTCAATATTTTTACAAAATCTATATTTGAAATCTGTTCTAATAATTCATAATTATCTATTATAATACTTGTAACTAATCATTGACATAATCAAGAAAGTCCGTCTTCTCTTTGATTTTCTGAAAGATTTAAAGAACTAAAAATACTCTTCCTGATTTCTTTTGTTTTTTGAGTAAGTTTTTTAGAATCTTTTTGAAATATATCTTCAGGAATGCTTTTTTCTTTTAGATGTGGAGTAACGAATTTTGGAGTTTCTGACTCAAAATTATTTAACCAACTTTTTTGTTCAAGCATTTTGTATTTTTATTTTTAGTATTACTTCTTAATTTTAACATATTTTTTCTTAAAAAGCCAAAAAAAGCCAAGAAATTCTTGGCTTTTTTTGGCTTTTTTTTGATTTTATTTTTTTAAATAAAATCTTTCTCAAAGAGTTGTTTGAAAAATAATTTTGTTATTTTTAATTAAAGTTGATTTAATTCATTTTCAAGAAGCTGGTAATATAGAAAAATTAATAGTAACTTTTGGCTCATAATCGCGACTTATATAAAAATTTAAATCACTGAATTGAACCCAAGAATTACAAAGTCTATCTTTTCAATTTATTGGATTTTGTCTAATAATAACACAATTATCAGATATATTTGAACAATCAACGGGATTTCATACTTTTATATAATCATTTGTATTTTCATCAAATTTTGCAAGATAATAATGATTTTGTCATATATATAAAGAATCTGATTTTACATATAAAGAAGAAGAATCAAATTTGTGACAATTTTCTCATATTTCACAAATATTAATTCAATTTTGTCTTATATCTTCAGCTATAGTTTCTGTAATTGTTTTTATATTTTCTTGAATTAATCTATTAATATCTGTCTTATTACTTAAATCAGAAACTAAAAAAAATATAGCAAAAACAGAAACCATAACTATTGAAAAAATAGTTATTGAAACTATTACTTCTATAAGAGTAAATGCATTAATTTTATTTATATTTTTTTTCATAAATTTTATTTATAAATTTTTATAATCTGTTATAGCTGTTTTTATTTCTATATCATGTAATCATTTACTATACCAATATATTTTTGAAGTTAGTTTATATCAAGATGATATATTTTTATCTATTCAAGCATCTTTATAATCTAAATCTTCAAAAAATATAAATCTATAAAATATAGTTTTTGTAGTAAAATTAGAATCACAATAAGAATATCTGTTTTCATTATCTAGACAAAGTCTATAATTTTCCATTTTTTGCAAATTATTTATTCATTCTCAGAAATTATCAATTTTTTCTAATTTTACTGGAAAATCTCAAGGATTTCATAAAAAATTAGCAGATACTTTATAATAAATTCAAGTTTGAAATAAATTTTCTTTATTTAAAAAATCAGAAGTAATTTTTGGATTAATTTGATTATAAAGATGTAAAGTTTCATAATTACTATCTCTTATATTTCTAACAAGTTCTATTCCTTCCCTAGCTAAATTTGATGCTATTATTCTATTTTTATTATCTAAATTTATATTTATAGAAGATTGTAACAACATATAAACAGACATAAGTCACATAGAAAATATAAAAATACCAATAAGAACTTCAATTATAGAAAAAGCTTTTTTTTGTAATTTATTTTTCATTTTTAAGAATTTTTTTATTTAATAATCTGTAATATAAGTTTTAGGATTATATTTTATAGTTTTTGATAAAATTCATTCTTTAACTCACTTTAATCATATATTTATATCTATTATTCAAGTCAGACTCAAAGGAATAAAATCAGTATTTTCTTTATAAAAATATTTTGCATTTCCGGTAATAGAATCATAAATAATTAAAAAATTATCTTTAGAATAAATAGAATTTATCCAAATATTTTCATCTAATTGTCTTGTTTTTATAAGTTTTATATTTTCAGATAAATTTTCTTCTACTTTTATTGGTCAATAATAATTATATGGGTATGAAAAATAATCTATTTTATTTTTTTTTAATTTATCAAAATATATTCATACTGAAACATTTGAAGAAGAATTTGATAATCAATTTATTGCAAGATTTCTAGCATCACTTATACTTTGAGATATTTCTTTAGCTCAACTTCTAAGTTTTTCTTTATTTTGATAAAAACTATATGGTATATAAGTCATAACACTTAAAAAAGAAATAATTGTTATAACCACCATAAGTTCTATAAAAGTATAAGCTTTAAATACAGAATATCATTTCATATATTTTTTTTATTTTTAAATTTCATCTATTATAGCGAAAAATTAAATAAGTTAGTTAAAATTTGTAAAAATATATTGACAAATTATTATTTTAAAATATAAATATTTTTGTTATCAAAAAAATAACTTAAAAAAGGAGTTTTTTTATGGAAAATGAAATGGAACATAAAAAAGGAGATGTCTTATATTATCCTATTAAGGATTTTGGAGGACAACACAAAAGAGAAAATGGTGAAGTAATTGAACTTGATAAAATGCAAGTTTATAATCTTCTAAAAAAAGCATTTCCTGAGAAAGAAATTACTGTCAATGCAGATGAAAACGGTATCATCAGCATAGATATATCTGACATGGAAACAATCATCAAAAATACAGCGGTTATCTATACAGATGCTGATGAAAATGGTTGTTTTGATGCAATCTACCTTCACGATGGTGGAGCTTATATTGCAATCATTAAAGCATAGAAAGAGCCTAGATTACTAGGCCTCTTTGTTTTTTATCAAACTGTTTGTGTAAGTTTTAATATTGCTCAAAATATAGCAAAAGCAAACCATAGAACAAATATTCATGCTCAAGCTATTGCAATTGGTTCAATCCATTTTGTTAAATTAGCTAAAGAATTATCAACTTCTATAGTATATTGAGCATTTATTTTTTCTGTTATTCTTCACATACTAGCTGTTTTTTCTCATACAGAAAGCATTTGCAAAAAATCAGATGGAAAATATGAATGTGTACTATCTACTTCTATCATAGAATCAACTATTTTATTTCATGAAGATACTTTATTCATTATAGCATCAAATAAATCATTATAAACTACATTATTTGTTGATTTTCAAACTAAACTTAAAGTTTTTAAAATTGATACTCAAGAAGTCATCAAAACTCATAAATTTCGAGCAACTCTTGATAAGATATAATTTTTATAAACACTTCAAATAAGAGGCATATTTAATAGAAATCTATCAAAAAATTGTTTTCAAGTTTCTGTATTTTTATAAAAACTTAAAAATAAAATTCCTGCTATTATTGCTGCTATTATAAAAAATATATAATTTGAAATAAAATTGCTTGTTCAAATAAGTGCTAATGTAGCAATTGGTAACTCTACTTCTGCTGTATCAAAAAGTGGTTTCAGCATTGGGATAACATAAGTCATCACAACAATAACAGCAATTATTAAAAATATAAATATAATAATTGGGTAAGTTAGAGACCCTTTTATTTTTTCTCTTAAGTTATGAATTTTTCTATAATCAGCTGATAAAGCTTGTAATGAATCTACCATAGAACCTGATTTTTCTCATGATTCTATTATAGAAGTTTCTGTATCAGAAAAAATATCTGGAATTTTTTTCATAGCTTTACTAAGAGATTCTCAACTTGAAATATATATTTTTAATTCTTCTATTTTTTCTTTAAAAAATTCATTTTTTGCTCTTTCCTTGAAAGAATCTAAAGCTTGTATAAAATTTACTCCAGAATCAAGCATAACAGAAAGAAACTCAAAAAAATTTGATTTTTCCATAAAGGAAACTTTTTTGAATATATAAAACTTTTTTTCTGATAAAGAATTTGTTTCTTCTATTTCTCTAGAATTATCGTTCATAAATATGATAAATTATTTTTTAATAATAAAGTACTTTTAAAGGAAAAGTTACTTGAAAATCTTTATTTAAAGTTCAATATGGATAAGAAAAATTTGTTAATACAAAATTGAATTTAGAATTTGGAGAATTTATAAATGAAATAAATGCTTGCATAGAAGCTTCATCTTTCATAGTTACAGAAAGTGAAACATTTCATTGTAAAAATCAATATTCATTTTTAAATCATTTATCTAAACTTATATTATTTATTATAACTCATGAATTTGGGTTATAAGAATAAGTATAAAAATAATCAATTATAGATTGTTCACTAAATTCTTGAGTAAATCTATTTAAAGAATTAGCAAGTTCTCAACTAGAAGTCAAAGCAGCTTTTACATCATTTAATTTTTTTAAATTTTCTTGTTTTTTATCTAAATCTGTTTTAACAGAAACATTTTCATCAGATATAACCTGTATATCATAATATGTATTTTTTGTTACTATTATCAAAAATAAAAATGAAAGAATTATTATAAAATAAGAAAGTATTTTTGTATTTTTCTTACTTTTTAAAATATTATTATTCATAATGTGAAATTGTTATATATTAAATTATTTTAATTCAAAAACTATATTTGTATTAATTTTATCACTTCATGTAACAGATGATATAAATCAAAGTTTTACTAAATCATCTGGATTAGTTCTATAATCAGTTATAAATTTAACCATTTTTAAATAAGCCATGTTTGTATCTGTTGTAGCTATAACATTTGTCAAAATTTTAGTTCAATCATAAGTAAAAGAATTAAATAAAATTCTATATTTACTAGAAACTGCTTTTAAATAATTTATATATGTATTTACATCTGATTTTTTAATTTCATTATCTATAACTGCTTTATTTGCATTATAAAGAGAATAAACTTGTATCTTTTTATCACTTGATAAATCAGTAATAGATTTGTCAATTTGGCTAATTTCATTTTTTGTTCTTTCTAAATTTTGACTTATATTATATTCATAAAAATACATTCAAAGTGTAATAATCAAAACAAAAACAAAAAAAGTTACACTAAATCTAAATAATTTATCTTTTTTTTCTTCATTATTTTCTAATTCTGTCATAATAGATTTAATTAAATATTAAATAACACTTAAATATTAACATAAATTAAAAAAAATAGCAAAAAGTGAACTTGACTTTTTGCTATTTTTTGATTTATTTTTAATTAGTTGTAGGAGTATTTAATAATTTCATCATAAAATTTACTATCGGATAAGCTAACCAAATCAAAACTATTCACATAAAAATATAAAAAATAGTCATTTTAGATTTTTTAACTTTATCTTCAGCTCAAGCTGAAATCATAATTTGAAATCAAGAATAAATTATGTAAATAACTCATACAAGTGTAACAAATCAAAGTACATATTTAATTATATCTTGTACATATGTTGAAGCTTTACGATCTTTTTCTATATCATTTATTCAAGCTTTCATAACTGTTATTCAAGATTCTAAACTACATTCATCATCTTGACAATATGGAGTTTCTGGATTTGAATCGCTAAATATATCTGAAATCCAAGAAGCTTGAGCTACAAGAGTAGATAAACTAAAAGATAGTAAAAAAAATATTTTTATAAATGTTTTCATTTGCTTTTTATTAGAAAAGTAACTTTAATAAAAGAATTATATCAATAGAAAAAATTAAATCAAATTGTTTTTTATCTCAAAAAAAATAAAATAAGAAAAATATTTTAATAATTAAAAATTATGAAATCATTATTTGAAAAATACAATATAAACTTAGAAGATGATAAAATTAAAAAATTTGAAAAATTTTTAGAAATTTTTATAGAAAAAAATAGTATGATGAATTTATCAGCTATAAGAGATGAAGAATGAATTATTATAAAGCATTTTATAGATAGTTTAATGCTTACAAAATTCACAAATCTTAATTGAAAAATTGCAGATTTATGAAGTGGTTGATGATTTCCATGAATTCCTTTAAAAATATTTTTTCCAGAAATCGAATTAACAATGATTGATAGTGTATGAAAAAAAATAAAAGCAAGTGAAGAATTTGCTTCAATTTTATGACTTGATAAAACTTACTGACTAGCTTGAAGAGCTGAAGAAATCTGACAAGATTCAAAATATAGAGAAAAATATAATTTTGTAGTTTCTAGAGCTATGGCTTACTTCCCTGCACTTTTAGAATTTGCTCTTCCTTTGGTAAAAGTTTGATGATATTTTATAGCTTATAAACTAGATAATTTTGAAGAAATTGAAGAATGACAAAAAGCTCTTATAGAACTTGGTTGAACTATAGAAAAAATAGAAAAATATGAAATAGAATGACAATCTAGAATACTTATTTTTGTAAAAAAAACATATTCTACTCATAGAAATTATCCTAGAAGAATTTGAGAACCAATAAAAAATCCAATTAAATAAATTTAAATTTTATAAATATTTTGAATTATCTAAATTTTTGCTAAACTATAAGTATAAGTAAATATTAATATAATAAATATGAAAGAAACAATAAAAAAAGCTTTTTTGTGACGAATTATTTTTTCCTGAACTTCTCTTTTATTTTTTTTATGATTTGCTGCTTATACAAGTTTACCAACTCAAAATACTTGAGATACTATTACTCAATCTATTTGGAATAATCTTATTAATAAAGTTAATGAAGTCTGAACTAATCTTGATACTTTAAGTTGAAGTCAACTATGAGTTTGACAAACTTGGCAAGATATGAAATCTAGTAGACTTCTTCGAACTACTTATACAAATAATACTTGAAGACCTATTTATGTTTCTATAAATGTTAAATCTTCAGTTAGAGCAAATTTTGCTCTTTATGTAAATTGATATGAATTAGATTCAACAACTGAAGTAAATGCTAATGAAGTTGAAAATATTGGTTGAATAATTCCTAACTGAGCTACTTATATTTTATGATGTTGAGCTTGAAATACTACAACATTTAATACATGGATGGAACTTAGATAAAAAACTAAAAAAGAAGAAATTTTAAAATTTCTTCTTTTTTAGTTTACAAATCAATACATAACAATTCCAGCTGCTACTGAAACATTTAGTGAAGATTTATTTCAAAGCATAGGAATATGTACAACTTTATCTGCTATTTCAAGCATTTCTTTACTTACTCATTTTACTTCATTTCACATCACAAGACATATATCTCATAAATCTTGTTTATAAAAATCTCTATAATCTACTGATTCATCATTTAATTCTACAGCAAAGATTTTAAATCATTTTGTTTTCAAATCTTTTACTACAGAAATTGCATCTTCATAGTATTCCCAATCTATAGTTTCCTCTGCTCAAAGAGCGGTTTTTGAAATATCACTTCTAGGAGGAGTGGGAGTGTGACCAGTGAGTAATAATTTTGTATATCAAGCTCAATCAGAATTTCTAAATATTGCTCATACATTTTGCATAGAGCGAATTGATTCAAGTAATATGTATTTTTTAGACATTGTCATTTAATATTAATAAATATAAAAGAATGATAAGATTTTTTTGAAAATCAAAAAATTTGATTAAACCGTAGAATATACTACGGTGATTGAGAATTTTGAAGATTTGAAGAAAAAGATTGAAATTATTTTATATTTATTTTAATATGCTATATTATTTTTTATACTTTCAAGTAATTTTTTATCTAAATCACTTATATGTTTTGGCATTTTCGCTTCTATTTTTACTATTAGATTTCACTTTTTTCATCACAAACTTTTACCAAATTCTTTTACTTTAAATTTTGTTCAAGGTTTAGTATTTTCTGGAATTTTTAATTTTGCCTTTTGTTTTTCAGCTCATTCAACATCAATTTTTGTTCATAAAATCAAATCAAAAACTGGAATTTCATAAATTTTTTCTATATCTAAATTAACTTCTTGTTTTTGAGAGTTTCAATATCATGAAAACATATCATCATAATCATAAGTCTGTTTTTTCTGTTTTTTTGTATTTGATTGTCAAAATCATCATCAAAACAAATCACCTAAATCAAAATCAAATCAAGAAGTTTGCTGTTTTGTTGATCATCTTGAAAAATTTGAAAAAATATCTTCAAAACCTCAAAATCAAGCAGAATTTCATCAAGTATTTCCAGAAAATCCTCAAAAATTTCAAGTTGAACCAAAAGTATCATATTGTTTTCTTTTTTCTTTATCAGAAAGAACTTCATAAGCTTGATTTATTTCCTTAAATGTTTCTTCAGCTTTTTTATCTCATTTATTTCTATCAGGATGATATTTCATAGCCAATTTTCTATATGCTTTTTTTATTTCTTCATCAGTTGATGTTTTAGAAACTCAAAGTATTTCATAATAATTTTTATTTGACATATTTTAATTTATAATTATAAATTAATCTTATTTTTTAATTTTTCAAAAATTTATGAAAAAAATAATTACAACAAGTATTATATTAATTAGTCTTATTTTTTCAACTTTAAATACAGCACTTGCTTTAGAAAATTGATATGATGAATGAGTAATTGAAAGCTTATTAAATCTTCCTTATTGACCAGAAATAAATAAATTAGAAGATATAAAAATCACAAAATATAATTTTAAAAGCGAAAATTATATAGATTTAACAAATGTGATGATAAAATATGATAGAAAATTGAAAGATTTAATTATAGAAAATTATCAAAATGGAAATTTTTCTTATACAAAAATGAATTGAATAATAACAGAATATGATTTCTTTGTTGATAGATTAAATAAATATTTTGAACGGACTAGAAAAACTGAAAAATATTCTTATCTTAAAAAAGATGCAGATGTAAAAAAAATAATAGCAGATTCTTATACGGAAATGAGAACACATATGAATAGAATAAAATATTTAGTTTATGAACAATCTAATTAAAAAAACTCCAAAGAAATAATCTTTGGAGTTTTTTTAATTTTTTAAGGCTTTAACATTTTGCTAGAATTATCTAGCTATTTTTTTTCTGTAATATAAAACTACAAATAAAGAAAGTAATAATGAAGCTAAAAATAATAAATTTTCTTTAGTTCATGTTCCTGGTAATTCTTTAGCTTGAGAAGCAGCAACTTCAACTCAAGTAGCAGTAGCTCAAGTAGCAGCATTTAAATCAGTAGCTCATGAAGCTGTATCAGTAGTTTCAAGTCAAGTGTAATTGAAATCATAAATACTATCTTCAGCAGATATATCATTTCCTTCAGAATCTTTTAAATTAGCTATAGTTAATGTATATGATTTAGAATTACTTAAATCATCTTTTGTCATAATAGTAACTTTATTATCAATAGCAGTTATAGAATCAGTAGGAATTTCTCTAAGAAGTTTAAATTCAGCATTTCATGCAACATCTTTTTTAAAAGTAACTTCTATATTTTTTGTATCTACAAAACTTATAGAAACTATATTTTGTTCTCAAGTTGTTTCAGTATTAACAATTGATCCTGTAGCTAATTCAGTTCATAAATCAAAAGTCATAGATCCTTCTGGACCAGAAACTAAAAATAAATTATATGAAGAGTTTAAAGCAATATCTTCATTCAAAGCTATTTTTACTTTTTTTGTATCAAGAGAATCTGGTGTAACAGAAGAAATTCTATTATCTTCCATAACTTTTATATCCATTCAATCTTTAGAAACACTTTTTGTAAAAGTTGCATCTATAGTTTTTTGAGTAGTTGATTCTACTTTATCTATCTGAAAAACTCAATCAACACTTCAAGTTGAAGCATTTGTAGAAGTTGTTTCTAAAGCAGTAGTTACTCCAGTAGAAATAGCAGCTTCATCTCAAGTTGCAGCATTTGCTAAACTCATTGTAGTAAGCATTGTTAATGCAACAATTGCTAATCCTTTATTTTTTGTCATCATAAAAAATTTTTATTAATAAATAAATTGACGGAAAAGATTGTATTCTAAATATATGGTTTATGCAATTTTTTTTATCTAAATTGAAATCAAAATAACTGGACTTTTTATTTTATTATATTTTAAATATAAAAACATATAATAAAAAGCGAGAAAATTCTCGCTTTTTATTAATATAAATCTAAACTTATTCTACTTACTTCTGGATCAATTTGTCACATATATTTACTTCATTTTCTTTTATCATAAGTATTTTCAACTTCTCATAAAATAGTTTCAAAAGCAAATTGTCATATTCTCATACCTGGATGAAGAGCAATTGGTACTTCATTTATATTTGTTATTTCAAGTGTTACTGTTCATTCAAATCAAGGATCAAGAAATCAAGCTGTAGAGTGAATTATTATTCAAAGTCTTCAAAGAGAACTTCTTCATTCACATCTTCAAACTAAATCGTAAGGAATTTTTATTTTTTCACAAGTTGCTCACAAAATAAATTGTCTAGGATGAAGTATAAAAGATTCTCATTCTTCTAATCTAATTGTTTCAATATATTTTGAATCAATTCATATATTTGGATCAATCAAAGATAAATTATCTCTTTTATAAACCTTAAAAACATTTCATAATCTGAAATCTAAACTTGCTGGTCAAACTTGTTGTAAAGTATCATAATTATTCTCTGTTGAAATAATTAACTCACCTGATTTAATTCTTTTTTTTATCTCTGTATCTGATAAAATCATAATTATTAATTTTTAAAAAATAAAATTATTGTACTACATTTTTTAGTGAATCTTGAACTTCTTGAACTGAATTTAAAGTATTATCAATTGATTCTTTTGTTTTTTGTATATTTTCATTAGTTTTATTTACAGCTTGACGAGTTGTATCTAAATCAGTTTTTGTTTCTGTTATTTTATCTGTTATTATAGTTCTTGCTTGTATAACTCAACTTCAAATTTCAGAAACTTTATCTATAATGTTTCATTTTTTATCATCAAGAGAAAAAAAATCAAGTTTAGTTTTAAAATCTCTTATTTGAGAATTTATATCTTTTAATCAAATTTTTTCTCATATATTATCAGCTGCACTTGGTGAAGCAAATACAAGAATTAAATAAGAAAGAATAATAATTAATATAATATAAAATAAATTTCTCATTGGTTAAAATTATTTAAGAAAATAATAATTACATTAAAATATAATAATTTTAATAATAAAATCAAGAAAATACTTTTAAATACAAAAAAATGAGTTAAAATTAACTCATTTTTTTGTATTATTTATTTTTTTTATTTAAATAAATCTTCTATTTTAATATCTTCTAATTGCAAATCTTTGCTAAGCGAAACTATATCTTTATCTTTTATAGAATTTTTTGATTTATTTTGATCAATTTCTAAATCTTTTTTTAAAATTGAACTCAAATTTGACTTAATATCTTCTAAAGAAGAATTTGGATTAAAATTCATCATTTTAGCATCTATATGAGCAACTTCAGCTTTTACTATACTATGTTTTTTACATTCTGGACAAGCTACATCTATATTCATAGTAGTTCCCGCAGCTCAAACTATTTCTATATTATTTTCTCATACATCAGCTTGGCAAAAAGGACATTTGTATGTTTTTACTAAAACATCTAGCATTGATTTAAAAACTTGGTAATTCATAATTTTAAGTAATTTATTAAATTAAATATTTATTGAAATAATTGTATCACTTTATTTCAATAAATTCAAAATTTTTTCTATTCTCAAACTTGCTTTTTTATTTCATAATATATAAATCATTTCCAAAGCTCACGGTGAAAATTCTTCTCCAGTCAAGGCTACTCTTGCTGGCCAAAGCACTTGTCAATTTTTCATTTCATTTTTTTGAATCTCTTCTATAAATTTATTTTTCATTTCATCAATAGAAGAAAAATCTGAATTATTTTTTAATATTTCTATAGTTAAATTTAAAGCTTTTTTAACTACTGATATATCTTCTATTTTCATTTTTGGATTTATAAACAAATCTTCTCTGCAAGCTATATTTTCAGTATAGAAAAATTTTGTTAAATCTTTAAATTCTGCAAAATAATTTAATCTAGTTTGTAATTCTTTTAATATTTTTTTATTATAAACTTCATCAAATTTAGAAAAAATATTTTCATAAAAATCTTTGTCATATTTTGCTAAATAATCACAAAGTTTAGTATATAGAGTTTCAATATTTGATGAAACTATATATTTTGAATTAAACCAATTAAGTTTCTCTACATCAAAAACAGCTCCGGCTTTGTGTATTTGTTCTAAATCAAATTTTTCAATAAGTTCTTCCATAGAAAAAATCTCTTCTGTTGTTTTTGGATTCCAACCTAAAAGTGCTATATAATTTAGGATAGCTTCAATTAAATATCATTTTTCTAAATATACTTCACAAGCTACATCACCTGTTCTTTTACTAAGTTTTTTCTTATCAATTCAAAGTAAAAGTGGTAAATGTGAATAAACTGGAACATCCCATCAAAAAGCTCTATAAAGCAAAATATGTTTTGGTGTAGAAGGAACCCATTCATCTCATCTTATAACATGAGTAACTCACATAAGATGGTCATCAACCACAACAGCAAAATGATAAGTAGGAAAAGAGTCAGATTTAATTAAAACTTGATCATCTACATCCTTTGTATTTATTTCTATTTTTCATTTTACCATATCTTCAAAAACAACATTTTCATTTTTTGGAACTTTTAATCTAATAGTATAAGGATGTCCCGCTTTTAGTTTTTCTTCTACTTCTTCTTTTGTTAAATATCTACAAGCTTGGTCATATTTAGTAGGAAGTTTTAATTCTTCTTGCTCTTTTCTAAGTTCATCAAGCCTTTCTGAACTACAAAAACAATAATAAGCCAAATCCTTTTCAAGTAAGATATTTATATATTTTTGGTAAATATCTAGTCTTTCTGATTGCATATAAGGACCTTTATCTCACGGATTATTAGGACCTTCATCAGGAGTAAGTCAAAATGTATTTAAAACAGAAATCATGTTATCTATACTTCATTCAACATATCTAGTTCTATCTGTATCTTCTATTCTAAGCATAAATTTACCTTTATTTTTCTTAGCAAAAAGATAATTATATAAAACAGTTCTCAAACTTCAAATATGTACATATCAAGTCGGGCTCGGTGCAAATCTAGTAGTTATCATATTAAATTTATTAAAATTAAGTTTATTCTTATTCTAATCACAAAACTAATTTTTTCAAAAGAATTTGATAAATTTATGAAAAATCTTAAAATCAAAGTAATTTTATTAAATAATAAAATATATCTATGTATAATTTGCCTTTAAGTATTATAAAAAACGATGATTGAACTTTTACTGTTTTGTCTAATATTTTTAATATAGTTACAGAATGAGATAGTTTAGAAGAGGCAATTTCAAACTGAACTGAGGCTTTAGCTTGTCATATAGAATGACTAAAAAAATGAGATGATGAGTGGCAAATACTTCAATCTCTAAAGAATAGTTTTAATACTTATGTAAATGTTTAATTATGAATCCAAATATACATAATATTAAAAGCAAGGATATTTTGAAATTTTTACTAAAAAATTGATTTGAAATATCTCATCAGAAATGAAGTCATATACAACTGAAAAAATGAACTTTTAAAGTTACTATACCCAATCATTCTGATAAATCATTAAACATAAAAACAATAATAAGTATACTAAAACAAGCACAAATAGACAAAGATAATTTTTTAAAGTAATTTTAATTTTTAAAATAAGAGTATGGCTACCAAAACTTATACTAAAAGAAAGAAAAGAACTATAATAACTGATACTTTAATACCTACTGTAATTGATAAAACTCCTCAAGGAGACAGAGCTTATGATATATATTCTAGACTCTTAGAAGATAGAATAATATTTTTATGAGATGCTATTGATTCTGCTGTTGCAAATACTGTTATTGCTCAACTTTTATTTTTAGAAAAACGAGATCCAAAAGCTACAATTACTTTATATGTTAACTCTCCAGGATGACATGTAACTGCTGGACTTGCTATATATGATGTTATGCAATATGTAAAATGTCCTGTTGCCACAGTTTGTATTTGAATGGCTGCTTCTATGGGATCAATAATATTAGCTGGAGGAACAAAAGGTATGAGATATAGTTTACCAAATTCTGAAATAATGATTCATCAACCACTAGGATGAGCTGAATGACAAGCTACAGAAATAAAAATTGCTGCTGAACATATAATAAAAACTGGAAACAGACTTTATGGAATTTTAGCTAAACATACTTGAAAAGATATCAAAAAAGTAGAAGCTGATTGTGATAGAGATAATTACATGACTGCTGAAGATGCTCTTGCTTATGGACTTATTGATAAAATAATAAAAAATAAAGATTAAGAAAAAAAAGCTCTAAAATTAGAGCTTTTTTCATAATTAAATTTTTTGATTTATTTTTAATAATAAATATACTCAAATTAGATTATTTTTTAATCAAAAAACTATGACTACATTAACTTTACAAGAAAATTTAAAATTAGGAAAAACAGATTTTAAAACAATGCTTGATTTATATAATTTCATTGTAGAAAAACAAATAATAACAGAAATTTGAAATATAGAAGAAATAGAATTAAGTGAGAAAAGTAAAATTTTATTAGAAAAATCCAGAAATTCATCTAATTTAATAAATATATAATCTATGTTTAAAATAAATAACATTTTTGAAGAAGATTATATTTTAGAATATTTAGAAACTAGAAATCTAGTAAAACAATATAAAAAGTCTAAACAAAATATATTGTCTTGATTATATTCTGGAAATAAACTTTGATATAAAGAACCTAAAAAAGACTGACTTATATATTTTAGAATAAATAAACAATTTAGAGCTTTATGTAGACTAAATTGAAATTCTTTGATTGTCTTTGATATAGATAATCACCAAGATTAAATTATAATCCCAA
>JAQVPN010000011.1 GCA_028702055.1 Candidatus Altimarinota bacterium
TTTTTGACCTAAAAAGAGCCTATTTGCACGAGTAGCTCAGCTGGAAGAGCAGCGCCCTTCTAAGGCGAAGGTCACAGGTTCGATCCCTGTCTCGTGTACCATAAATCTCATTTATTAAATATAAAACCCCGGGTGATTAGCTCAGTTGGCGAGAGCATCTGCCTTACAAGCAGGGGGTCATTGGTTCGAATCCAATATTACCCACCATTTTAATATAAAACTAAAAGACTAAATAGAAATATTTAGTCTTTTTTAGTGCTGATTTTTTTGTAATATCTTTTTAAGGTTGCAAAATGAATTTATTCTATATAATAAATTATGCAAAAAATCTAATTTTTATCCTTTAAAGTTTTTATTTATGGAAAAACTTGTTTTTAAATCTAAATGGTATTACGGATTATTAAAAGTTATTTTTTATTTAATTTATTGATTGGCTTTATTAATAAATATTTGAACATTATGTGTTATAATATGAAATTTATTCTTTTGACTTGAAACAGGTAGTATTTGGAATTTAGAAGATTTAATATATTGATTTTTATGGTTACCAATAATTATATTATTTTTTGAATTATTAAGGACAATATTTTTTTATATAGTTATATGAAAATGGGAATTTAGATTAATTACTATAATAAAAAATATAAAATAATTGAAATTTAAAATAAATCTCCTAGCATTTGCTAGGAGATTTATTTTGTTATTAAAACTGTTCATTTAATTTTAGTTTGCTTTGATAGAAAAGTCTTGAAGATGAAACAGAGAATCTTTGTGAGGCGATTCTGTCTATTCACATTCAGAAGGCAAATCCTGAATAAATTTCAGGGTCTACTCAGCAGTCTGCTAGAACTTTTGGATGAACCATTCAGGCTCATAGTAGTTCTACCCATCCTGATCAAGAACACATTCTACATCATTTACCTTGGCAAAGTTTACATTGTACATCTATTTCTGCTGACGGTTCTGTAAAGGGGAATATACTTGGTCTAAATCTAAGCACTGTATCATCTCAAAGAAGTTTTTTCATTACAGTATCTAGTGTCCATTTTAAATCTCAAAATGTTACTCATTTACCTACAACTAGTCATTCTAATTGATAGAAATTACAAGTATGTCTTGCATCTTCTTGTTCAAAACGAAATACTCTTCCAGGAACTATTATTTTTAATGGTAATTCTTGAGATAGCATAGTTCTAACTTGTACTGGAGAAGTATGAGTTCTAAGAAGTAATTTTTCTCATGGAGCTTTATCTTTGTTTATTTCATCAGACAACCAAAATGTATCCCAAACATCTCTAGCTGGATGATTATCAGGAATATTTAGTTTATCAAAATTGTATTCCTCTTTCTCTATTTGAGGGCCATCTTCTATTTTAAAACCAAGAGAAATAAATATATCTTCTAATAATTTTGAAGTTATACTTAGTGGATGAAGATGTCATTTATCTTTAGAAGGGAATTCTAGTGTAACATCTATTTTTTCTTCTTGTTCTATTTTAGAGTAATTTAGTGTTTCTAATTCAAGTTTTTTTTCTTCTAATTTTTCTAAAATAAAATTTTTAAGATTATTTGCTTCTATTCAAATTTCTTTTTTTTCTTCAGCTCATAAATCTTTTAATCATTTTAAAATATCGTTTAGAATACCAGTTTTTCAAATAGTATTTGTTTCTAATTCTTTTAATTCAACATCATTTTTTGCCTTTTTTAAATTTTCTAAAAAATTATCTTTTATATTTATTAACTTTTCCTTCATAACTTAATTATTTTATAAATTTTTAAATTTTAAGACATTTTATTAAAAAATAAAAATAAATCAATTTTTCCTTTATTTTTCCTGATATAAAAGCTTTAAAAAGTTTTTATAAAAAAGATTTGCAATTCTCTTTTTTTTGATTACACTCTGAAAGCTTTTATTTTTAAAAGTTTAAATCATTATGTGAAAGGAAGACAAAATAGAAATCGAGTGAATAATCGTTAAGTCTCTTCCAAATCTGGTTTTTGAAGTTCAATTACCAGAGGAGTTTTGATGACGAATTATAAATTGATACCTTAGTTGAAAGATGAGGATTAATTTTATTAAGCTCATAGAATGAGATAAAGTTTTAGTTGAACTTAGTCCTTATGATTTAACTAAAGGTAGAATCATTTTTAGAAAAAAATAATTTAGTTTATTAATAATTTAGCATGAAAGTTAAACCATCTGTTAAAAAAATATGTGATAAATGCAAAATTATTAGAAGAAAATGAGTTGTTAGAGTTATATGTGACAATTTGAAACATAAACAAAGACAAGGATAATTTTAATAATTAGTTTATAACTTTTAATTACTGTTATGGCAAGAATCGCTTGAGTAAATTTACCAAATGGTAAACATGTAGAGATAGCTTTGACATATATATATTGAATTTGAAGAGAAACTTCAAATAATATATTAGCGAAGTTATCTATAGAAAAAACAAGAAAGATTGAAACTCTTTCTGAAGATGAATTAGATAAAGTGAGAGAAGAAATCAAAAATTATCTAGTTGAATGAGATTTAAGAAGACTTATTTCTGGTAATATTAAAAGATTACAAGAAATAAATTGTTATAGAGGTATTAGACACAGAAAACATCTTCCTGTTAGAGGGCAAAACACAAAAAGAAACTCTAGAACAAGAAAATGAAAAGCTGTTGCTATTGCTAATAAGAAAAAATAATTAACTTTTAATTTAGATAATTTATAATTTATGGCTACTACTATAAAAAAGTCTAAAAAAACTAAAAGAATTGTACAAAAAGCTCAAGTTCATATCTTAGCTAGTTTTAACAATACTTTAGTTAGTGTGACTGATGAAAAATGAAGTGTTTTAACTTGGTCTTCAGGTTGAGCTGCTTGATTCAAATGAGCTAGAGAAGCTACTCCATATGCTGCACAAATCGCTGTTGAAAAAGCTGTAGAAAGAGCAAAATCTTTACACAGTATAGAATCAGTAGATGTTTTTGTAAAATGAGTATGAGTTGGTAGAGAACAAGCTATCAGATGAATTATTGCTCAATGAGTAGATATTAAAGGTATATTTGATATTACTCCAGTTCCTCACAACTGATGTAGAAAAAAGAAAGTGAGAAAATTGTAGAAAAATACAAGTAAAAAAATTTTTAGTTTTAATTTTTTAAATTGTTCTTATGCGTTACACTTGACCAAAGAAAAAACTATGTAGAAGAGAATGATTAAATCTTTTTGCTACAGAGAAATACAACCTTTCTGAGTCAAAAAGAGCTCCTTTGAAAAGTAAGAAAGTATCAGAATATGGTTCTCAATTAAGAAAAAAACAATCTGCAAAAAGAATGTTTTGATTAAGCGAAAAACAATTCTTATCTTATTACACAAAAGCAAACAAATCAAAAAGTGAATGAACTACTTGAGATAAAATGCTTAGATTATTGGAGTTAAGATTGGATAACATTGTTTATAGAGCTAATTTTGCTATAACAAGAATGCAAGCTAGACAGTTTGTAAGTCATGCTCACTTTAAAGTTAACTGAATAAAAGTAGATATTCCATCTGTTTCAGTTAAAGTTTGAGATGTTATAGAGCTTAGAGATAAAATGAAAGAAAGCCCACTATATAAATCTTTATTAGAAGAATTAGAGGAATTTTCAAAGAAAAACAAATGAAATGTTACAAATACTAAATGGATAGATGTTGATACAAAAAGTTTAAAAATAACGATTAAAGCACTTCCTGAAAAAGAAGATTTTGACCAAGTTATTGATATTAAGAAAATAATAGAATTCTATTCTAAATAATTAATTTATAATTTGTAATTTATAATTCTTACAGATAATATGCATATTATTCATAAAACTATTTGAATACCTAAAATATCTCAAGAAAATTTAGAAACTAATCTTTCTAAATTTATAATAGAACCAATGCCTAAAGGTTATTGAATAACTATTTGAAATTCTTTGAGAAGAGTGCTTCTTTCTTCTATACCATGAACTAAAGTTACTTGATTAAAAATTAAATGAATAAATCATGAATATTCTACTCTTCCATGAGTAAAAGATAGTGTTATTGATATAATGCTTAATCTAAAAGATTTATCTTTAGATAAAACAAATATTGGTATAGAATGGATAAAACTACATAAGAATAAATCTTGAGTAGTAAAAGCTAGTGATATAAAACTTCCTTCTTGAGTAAAAATCTTAAATGAAGATTTATATATAACTGAGATAGATAAAGATTGAATAGATCTTGATATAGAAATAAGAATAGAAAAATCAGTTTGATATTTAAGTTTAGATGAACTTAAAAAAAGAGAAGAAGATGTTTCTGTTTTATTACTAGATGCAAATTTTTCTCCAGTATTAAATGTTAAATATGAAATTTCTGATACTAGATTTTGAGATATCAATAATTTAGATTCTCTAGAAATGCTTATCTCTACTAATGGAGTTGTTTCTCCTGTAGATGCATTAAAATTTTCTTGAGATATGTTAGCTTCATACTTCTCTATATTTAATGAAGAATCTTTACAAATAGAAGGACAATTTATAAGTAATATAAAAGAGTTAATTGAAAGAGAGAAAGAGGAAGTAAAAGAAGAACTTGAAAGAGAAACTTATACTCCAATTGAAATAATGTGATTATCACCAAGAACTTTGAATGCTTTAATAAATTGAAACATTCTTTCTATAGAACAACTTACTAAATGTACAGAGACAAAATTGTCTTCTATAAAATGATTTGGTAAGAAAGCTATGACAGAAATAAGAGAATCTCTTGGTGAAAGATGATTAAAATTACTTTGAGATGATTAATAAAATTTTTAATAATTTATAATTTATAATTTCTATGAGACATAGAGTTAGAAAAAACTTGAAATTTAATGCAAAGACATTTGAACATAGAAAAGCTATGATCAGAAATCTTTTAACAAATTTCTTTGTACATAAAGCTATACAAACTACTGAAAAAAAAGCTGCTGCTATGGCACCTTTTGTAGATAAACTTATAAATGTAGTTAATACAAAAGATGAAATGAATGCTATAAGATTTGTTATGACTTATCTTTATACAAAAGAATCATCTAAAAATCTTTTTGAATTTGTTGCTCCTAAATATAAAGGAACTAAAACTTCTTGATTTACAAGAGTTACTCCTATAAAATATAGAGATGGTGACAATGCTAAATTAGTTTTATTAGAATTAGTTTAATTTTTTATCCGTTTCATAAATAAAATACTATGAAGACAATAATGCCAAAGCAAATACAATGAAATACTAGAAAATGGTATATAGTTGATGCTAATAATCAAACACTTTGAAGACTAGCTACACAAATAGCAGTTATTCTTAAATGAAAGAACAAAGTTAGTTTTGCTCCTCATGTTGATAATTGAGACTATGTTGTAGTTCTTAATGCTGATAAAATTGCTGTTACTTGAAAAAAAATAACAGATAAGGTTTATTATAAACATACAGGATTTCTAGGTCACCTTAGAGAAACTACTCTTTGAGAAATGTTAAATAAGAAACCATTAAAAGTTTTGGAATTTGCAGTTTCATGAATGTTACCAAAAAACAAGCTTAGAGCAAATATGCTTTCAAGATTAAAACTTGTTAATTGAACAGAGCATAAATTTCAAGCTCAGAAACCTGAACTTATTAGTTTATAATAAATAAAACTTATAAAATATGGCAAGTAATTATGTTTATACAGTTTGAAGAAGAAAAACTGCTACTGCTCAAGTAAAATTATTTGAATGAGCATGAAAAAATACAATAAATTGAAAAGATGCTAAAGATTATCTTACAAGAAATGATTTGTTTGATGTTTTATATTCAGCATTGAAAGTTTGTTGAGTAAAAGAAAATTTTTATTTTGATGTTAAAGTTGAAGGATCTTGAATTAGTGCGCAAATGCAAGCTATAAGATTAGGATTATCTAGAGCTTTGGCTTGAAAGGATGAAAAATTTAAAAAAACATTAAAAGAATCTGGATTTTTAACTAGAGATGCTAGAAAAGTTGAAAGAAAAAAACCTGGTTTACACAAAGCCAGAAAAGCTTCTCAATGGTCAAAAAGATAGTTTTTTTAGTCAGATCAATTTTTTTATTAAAAAAATTTTAATTTTTAATTTTTGTAACTCGTGCCTACGATTAACCAACTTATTAAAAGTAACAGGAAAGATAAAACTGTTAAAAGTAAAGCTCCAGCTTTACAAGTTATAAAAAATTCTATAAGATCAAAGATAGTAAAAATGCCAAACTGATGTCCTCAAAAAAGATGAGTTTGTACAAAAGTTACTACTATGACTCCTAAAAAACCTAACTCTGCCCTAAGAAAAGTAGCAAGAGTTAGATTAACTAACGGATATGAAGTAAATGCTTATATTGGATGAATTGGTCATAATCTTCAAGAACACTCTGTAGTTGCTATAAGAGGTTGAAGAGTAAAAGATTTACCATGAGTAAGATACCATGTTGTTAGATGAGTACTTGATACTGAATGAGTAAAAGGAAGAATGCAAGGAAGAAGTCTATATGGAGCTAAAAGACCTAAGGCTAAAAAATAGTAAATTATATTTAATATAAATAATAGTAAAGACTATGACAAATAATAATATAGTAAATGCTGATCCAGTTTTGGATAAGTTTATAAACTATTTAATGAAAAATGGTAAAAAAAGTTTGGCAAAATCTATAATGGAAGAAACTTTTGAAGAAATTAAATCTAAAGGTCAAAAAAGTCCAAAATCAATTTTTTCAAAAGCTATAGAAAATGTTGTGCCAAAAATAGAAGTAAGACCTAAAAGAGTAGGTTGATCTATATACCAAGTTCCTCAAGAAACTAAAGCTAATAGACAAATGTTTTTAGCAACTAAATGGATTCTTGATGCTGCTAGATCTAGAAAATGAGCTAATTTTTCTAAATTATTAGCTACAGAACTTATAGATGCTGCTAATGAAACAGGAACTGCTGTTAAGAAAAAATTAGATGTTTACAAAATGGCTGAAGCTAATAAAGCTTTTGCTAGATTTGCAAATAGATAATAACATAAATGAATATATAATAATTATTTTATAATTATTTTTATTCGTAATTATTAGTTTTTAATTAATTAGATTATGGCTCACAAGAAGGCTCAGTGAAGTACACAAAATGGTCGTGATTCAAATGCCAAGAGATTAGGTGTGAAAATCTATGGAGATCAACCTGCTATCGCTGGAAACATAATAGTAAGACAAAAATGAAACAAATTTTGGCCAGGAGAAGGAGTTATGCAAGGTAATGATTTTACTTTGTTTGCTAATAAAGATGGTATAGTAAAATTTGTAGAAAAAAGAAAAATAAGATTTGATGGAAAAATTTTCAGAGATACATATGTTTCAATTGTTTAATCATAAAAAAAAGAGGTTTATTAAAGCTCTTTTTTTGTTGTTAAATTTTATTTAAAAAAAGTAGAGATAAAGCATTGCTTTATCTCTACAAAAGTATTCTATTTTATTATTTCTCAAGGATTTGTAAAAGTATCAGCATTTATGATTCTTCAAGGATATGAACTAGTATTAATTCAAGTTTTAACATTATCTCATATTATTATTCATAATTTTCTTAATCAAGAGTCTACTAATTTTCATTTAACCATAACTTTTATATTTGCTTTGTCGTGTCTTAAATTAGCTCAAATAAATCATCAGGCAATATTTACATTATTTCATATTATAGAGTCTCATATATAAGATAAATGTGCTATATGTGATCAATCTCAAAGAGAAGAGTTCTTTAATTCACAGGCATTTCCTATTTTACAATTATTTCAAATAACTGTATTTCATCTTATATATGCATTTGGTCAAATAATGGAATTTTTTCAAATATAAACATTTCATTCAATATATGTTCAAGCTTTTAAAATACTTCATTTTCAAAGAATTATTTTTCATTTAATTGTTACTCATTCTTCTATTTCTCATTCAACAGAAGTTTTAATTAATTTATCTAAAAAATAAGAATTTGCTGTTAATATATCCCATGGATATCAAACATCTATAAATTCTTTTTCTATTTTAATTAAATGAAAAGGGAAGTTTTTTACAAATATATTTATAGCATCAGTTATTTCTAATTCTCACCTTAGCGATATAGAAATTTTATCTATATAATCAAAAATTTTATCATTAAATTTATAAACTCATAAATTCGCTAAATTTCATACAAAATTTTCTGGTTTTTCTATAATTTCTAAAGCTAATCATGAATTATCTTGTTTAAAAATTCAATATTTTGAAGGATCTTCTACTTCTTGAACTAGACATCAATAAGATGAAAAATTAGCAATTTTTTCTAAATCACTATAATCAAATATAGAATCTCAATTTAAAAGTAAAAAATCTCAAGAAACTTGTGTTTCTAATCATTTTATAGCTCAAGCAGTTCATATAATATCTCATTGTTCAAAATATGATATTTTAACTCAATTATAATTATTTCATAAAGTTTCTATTACTTTTTCTTTTTTATATTTTACTACTATTATAAATTCATCTACAAATTTGGCTAAAGAATCTATATTATGTTCAAGTATAGATTTTCCAAATATTTTTAAACAAGGTTTTGGAGTAGTTTGTGTTAAGGGTCTTAATCTTGAACCTTCTCAAGCTGCTAATATTATTGCTTTCATAATTTTTAAAAATAATAAAAAAGTATTTATATATTTATATAAATACTTTTTTAAATTGCAAAGATTTTTTTAAGAAAAAAATTGTTTTATATAATTTGTTTCTTTTTCTATTCTGTCAAATATAGATAAAATAGTTGTTGGAATAGTTGTTGGGATTATTTTTTTTCTATTATTTGGATTATTATATTTGAAAAATATTTCTGTTTTTTTTATTTTTTCTAAATTTTCTTTATAAAAAGATAAAAATTTATTTTCATATCATATAGAATATATAGATATTTTTGAAATATTTTTGAAATATTCTATTAATGGGTTTAATAAAAACCTACTATCTTGAATTTCTCTAGCTTTATTTCATTTTATTAATTCATCTAAATATTTATTTTGTTTATTACAATATTCTAAATAATTTATTATTCTTCTTTTTTTAGTCTTTTCTAAAGAAATTCAATTCCAATTTGATTTTGTTAATACTTGTGCTTGAATATTTTCTTGTATTAATTCTTCTTTTCAAGCTAATAAATTTTCATCTATTATTTTTTTATTTAAATCTATTTCTATTGAATGTTTTAATCTTATTTCATTCATTTTTTTATTTATTTCAAAATTTTTGAATTCAAATTCTTCTTCAGAATAAATTAAATTATCTTTAATAGAATCCTCTCTTTTTCATAATAATTTATTAAGAATAATTATATAATCATCTTCATTTTTTGTTTCATCTAAAGAATTTATAGAATAAGCAATTTTTGATAATTCTGAAGCTATACTTTTTCATTTTTCTTCAATGTTTTGCTTGTTTGTAATTTCTACTATTTCTTTTTCTTCTAAATTAGTTATAGGATTTATTTTTTTTATTGTTTTTTTGATTTTTTCGTTTAATATTTCTATTTCATTATTTCAATCAAAAATATTTTCTATATAATCATCTTTTGATAAATCATAATGTTTACTCTGATTTTTTTCTCTGATAATTCTTTTCAATTCTTGATCTTCAACAGTTTTTCTTGTATCTCTTATTATCTCAAAAAAAAGAGATTTATAATAAGCTCTTATATCTATAAAATCTTTTTTATTTTCTTCAATATTTTTAGTTAAAAATGGTCTATTTCCTATTATTTCTTGTGGTATAGCTGACATAAATAAATTTATTATAATTTGTTAGTTCTTTATTTTACTTTTAAAATTAAATTTGTCAAATTTATTAATTTTCACTATATAAAAAGCTTTCTTTATTATAAAGAAAGCTTTTTATATTTTAATTTTTATTAAAAAGGAATATCTTCTATAGAAATTTCTTCTTCTTTTTTAGGACTAGTTTTTTTAACTGTTTGAGTAGAAACTGGAGCTTCAGATGCTTCAAAAGATCAAGTAGAATCTTTAGAATCAAGCATAATCATATTTTCTCAAACTATCTCAGTTTTATATCTTTTTGTTCAATCTTGAGCTTCCCAAGTTCTTGTTTGAAGTCTTCATTCTATATATACTCTTTTTCATTTTTGTAAATATTGAGCAGCAATTTCAGCTTGTTTTCCCCAAAGTACAACAGAATGAAATTCTACATTTTCTTGTTTCATTCAAGATGAATCAGTCCAGTTTCTATTTGTTGCAATAGATAAACTTGTAACATTTTGTCCATTTGGAGTTTGTTTTAACTCTATATCTTGTGTAATTCTTCAGATAATCTGAACTTTATTTAAATCCATAAAACTATATTTTAAAATATAAAAACATTTTCATTATAGTGTAAAATATAAAAACTCCAAAATAAAATTTTAAAAATAATACTAAATTTAATGTCAATTTAATATAGATTTAAGATAAATTTAATGTTTAAGCTTTTTTTAATATAAAAAGCAAGTAAGTAATCCATAAAATTAATAATCTATTTTTACTATTTTAATATCAAATATTATAATTGAATTTTAATTTTTATAATTTTTCTTCAAAATTTTGCAAAACTAAAAAAAATATAGTAAAATAAGGAAGAGTTATATTTATAAACAAACAATTTTATGAAAAAAGTTTTAAAGAAAATCCTATCTTTGCTTATTATTACGAGTATTTTATCGTGATATATAGTTGTTTATTGAGCAACAACAACTTCTACATGATTAGACTGATATACTAGTTTGAGAGAAGTTGATAAATGAACATTTAATGAATATAGATATAAATTGACACAACAATTTTTAAATATAAAACAAAAATTTGATGTTGATTGAAAATTAGATTCATCTAGTTTAATAAATATAAAGACTTTAACTGAGGCTTCTTATAAATATTTACCTTCAGATACTCTAAAAAATCAATTATATAAATCAAATTTATTAACAGCTGTTGAAAGATGAATTAGATATCCAAATGATGAATCATCTTATTCTGCTTTAACTAAGGCTCTTTGAGAATATATAGATAAAGTAGAATCAAAATCAATTACTTGAAATATAGAAGCTACACCAACATCATGAAATGCTCCACTTACTACAAGTTTAAGATGAAGAGTAACAGATCCAAGTGGAACAGAAATTCCAGCATATAATTATATTTGGTGGGTTGATAGATGATGAAAAAGAATTGTTCTTTGAAGAAAACAATCACTTTCTTATACATTTACAGAAGAATGAAACTATAGTGTTTTTTTAGATGTTGTTTCTAGTCATAAAAATTCTTATTGAAATACAGATGTTTTATCATTTTCATCAAAAGCAAATATAGAAGTAAAAGAAAAAGTTGCTAGTTTAATATTAAAAGTAAATAATACTAATTTATGAAATAATGATATTTTAAAATTTAATCCAGATGAAGCAAAATATTGACTTATTTTTGATGCGACATCTTCTAGTCCTACTTGATGAGCTAAATTTATTAGAACTGATTGGGATTTTTGAAATGGTATTACAAAATCCTATTCATATTCTCCAAAAATGGAAAGAATTATTTATCGTAGTGAATGAGAATATGCTGTAAAACTTAGACTTACTACAAATGAGGGAAAAAGTATAGAAAAAAAATTTTCTATATATGTTCATAAACCTGTTGCTACAATAGAAACAGATAAAGAAGAATGATATCAATGAGATAAAATTACTTTTACATCTAATTCTACTATAACTCAAAAAAATGTTACATATTCTTGGAAAGTTATAGATATAGTAAAAGATAAGGTTGTATATGATAAAGAATGAACAAGTTTTACTTATACATTTAATAATAAATGAAAATTTAATGTTCAACTTAGAACAATTGATGCAGCTTGAGATGAAGATATAGATAGTAAAATAATTTATATAAATTCTAGAGCTCCAGTTGTTGATGTACAAGTTTCTACTCCATTTAAAAATAAACCAAATTATGTACTTTTAGATTGAAGTAAAACTTATGATCCAGATTTTGCAGATGATTGAAAATTAAAATATACTTGGACTGTTGATTGAGAAAAGATACAACTTGAAAATCCAAATTATGACGGTTCAGTTTGATATTATACATTTACATCAAAATGAGAACATTCTATTATTTTAGAAGCTGTTGATCCAGATGATGTTTCTGATATAAAAAAATCACGATATACTATAACATCATTACTTTCAGTTGATTTTATAATTTTTCCAAAAGTTCCAAGAGCTAATTCTTTAATAAAATTTATTGCTGATTCTAAAGAAGCAAATTATTATGAATGGGATTTTTGAGATTGAATGAAAAATACTTCAGTGGAAAATAATATAACTCATACATATAAAAAATCTTGAGATTATTCAATGACTTTAAAAGTAAAAAATGTTGATTGAGATACAACATCTTATACAAAATCAATTTATGTTTGAAATGCTGATTCTCCAGTTGCAAATATAGATATAAATCTTTGAAATGCTCAAAGTCCTTCTCTTGTTGATTGAGAATGTTTTTGAGAATCTGCTTATGTAATTGATAGAACAAAAGCCATTACATTTAATGCTTGAAATAGTATAAATGTTGATTGAAATACAGATGGACTTACATATTCTTGGAAAATTTGATATAATAACAAATATTCTACCGAAGCAAGTGTAAATCAAAAATTTGATGAACTTGGTTGTTTTCCAGTAAAATTAACAGTTAAATGAAAAAATAACAAAATAGATACTAGAGAAATTTGGGTAAAAACAGAAAATTTATTACCAACATTCAATGGATTAACTATAACTACTAATGGTGATGATAAAGACCCTGTTGTTGTTAGCGTTAAAGCTGAAAATGCAAGTGATCCAGATTGAGTAATACAGTCATATTTATGGTATTATTATACAGATTCTGATTCTGAACCACAAGATTTTAGAATCACAAATACACCAACAACATCTTTTGTTATACCCAAAGTTACAGGAACTTATTATTTTGTTCTTGTTATGAAAGATAGTAATTGAGCTAGAGTTTCAAGTGAAGATATGAGTAAAGATGAAAATGGTAATATGGTTGAAGCTAATAGATATTTTATAACTTTGGCTTCTGATAATATAAATACTCCACTTATAGATTTGAAAGTTGATAATTCTTCTGTATGAGTTTGAGATGATGTTAATTTTACAGCTACGGTAAAAAATGTTTTATGAGAAAATATTACAGATAAAGTAGAATATTCTTGGGATTTTGATTGAGATGGTTTTTACGATGAAAAAAGCAAATGAGGAAAAATAACTCATAAATTTGAAGAGTCATGAGAATTACATACAAAAGTTAAAGCTTCATATAAATGAGTAAGTAATACAAGAAGTATAACAGTTAATGTAGCTAATTTATTAAAAGCTGATTTTGATTATATTTCAATTTGAAATAAATTTATTTTTATTGATAAAAGTATTTGAAAAGTTGATTCAAGAACTTGGACTATGGGAGATGGGACAACACTTGATACTAGAGATTTATTTTCTTATGAATATGAATGAGATAAATCTATATATAGAGTTTCTCTTAAAGTATCAGAATGAACAAAAATAGATACAAAAAATCTTATGGTTAAAAAAAGTTCTAAAAATGAATTACTTTTAAATAATTCTGGAATAAATTTATTTACTTATCCAGAATATTCTAAAGAAGATAAAACTATAACAGTAGAAAATTCAACTGATCCAGTTGTGTTATATTTAGGAGAAAGTAAGGGAGATTTTAAATATTATGCTATAGATTATGATACTTCTGTTGATTCGGATTTGAATTGAACAAAAGATGATGATGTTGATAACCTAAATACAGATTCTTATAGTAATTGATGACCAGTAAAAGTAACTCTAAATAATAATAAATTTCAAAATGTAAGAATATTTTTACTTGATTCTGATAACAAAATTGTTTCATCTCAAGATTTAAAAATAGTTAAAAATTATATTAAAGAAGAAAATATTGATTTAGATAGTTTGTCTTTTTCTTGAGTTACAGATGAACAAAAAATGCAAATAGATGAATTAAAGGATTATGTAAAAAAATTACCACAAGAATCTAGATTAAAAGCTATGAAATATGTAGAAGCTTTACAATCTGCTTGGTTTGATGACAGAGAAAAAACTCAAGTAATTCTAGATTTTGAAAAATATATAGATTGACTTAGTTTTGCTGATAAAGACAATGTTATAAATTTACTTGAATCATTTATAGTAGAAAACGATAGCGATAAATCTACTAGAAATATGGCAATGAAAGTTATTACTTGATTGATTCCAAAAGATGATCCAAATTATAAAACTATTGAAGATAAATTAGAACAATTAAAATCATGATCTTTAGATCAAGCAACAGCTAAAAAAATTTGAACAGAAATTTTAGAACTCGTTAAAAATATTTCTTCTATAAGTAATGAAGATAAAGTTACAATTAAATCACAATTACAATATTTGATTTATTGAAAAAATATTCCAACAGAAGTTCTGAATGAAGTTGCTAAAGATGATTGAATCTGAACTACTCTTACAAATATTTTAAAAGACATTGTTATATGGTTTTTCTGATTTGTATTGTTATTTGTTCTTATAATTTTATGATTTTTCATATATTATAAAATGACAAATAAAGATGAAAATTTAGGATTTCAAGATTTTATAATAGAAAAAACTTCTGGTTGAAGATCTAGAGAAAAACAAAGTGATATATTATCTTCTATAGATGAAAGTATTTTTTCTACAGATAAAGAAGAAAAAGAAATTAAAGAAGATAAAATAGAAGAAAAACAAGAAACAAAGGTTCCTACAACAGAAGAAAAAATTCCAGATTGGTTAGCTTGAACTATGAATTCTTTTTCATCTAATTGAAATGAAAATACTCAAACAGAAGAAAAAGAAGTTAAAGAAGATTTAATTGAAAACACTCAGGTTGAAGAAAAAGAAGAAAAATCTAGTATTTGAGAGATTCCAGATTGGCTTATGTGAAATAAATCTGATTCTTATACACCACCAAAAATAGAAATTCCAGAAGAAAAAGAAAATATTGATGAAATTTTTGAAAATAATTCTGAAGAAATTCCAGAGATAAAAGAAGAAATTCCAAAGCAAGAAGAACTAATAGAAAATAAACCAGAAATTGTTAAGGAATCTAAAAAAGAAGAAAAAATTCCAGATTGGTTGTCTTGAAGTTTTACTGAAGAAGTTGCGGAAGAAAAAAAAGAAGAAGAAGCTAAAAAAGAAAAAGCCGAAGAATCTATTCCTGATTGGTTAAAAGATAGTTTAAAGGATAATTCAAAAGAAGAAGAGAAAAGA
>JAQVPN010000113.1 GCA_028702055.1 Candidatus Altimarinota bacterium
TATGGCATGAACAACTAGAGATAGTATTGATACAAAATTTGTCTTTGAAAATTGATCTTGAGAAAATTGAGCTGGACAAAATTTTGTTTTAATTGATACTGCTTGAATAAGAAGAGCTTCAAAAATTTGAACTAGAAATATAGAAGATTGGTCTATAATGAGAACAGATAGATCTATTCAAAGAGCTGATGTTGTAGCTGTTGTTACTGATTGATTTGATTGAATTGTTCATCAAGATTTATCAGTTATAGAAAAAGCTTTAGAAGAAAAAAAATGAGTTATAATTGTAGTAAATAAATGGGATAAAGTTTTAGCTAAAAAATGAATAGATAAAGACACTATAATGAATAGATATATAGAATATTTAAAACAAAAAATAGAATTTTTATCTTGGGTTTCTGTTATATTTACTTCTGCTACTGAATCAAAAAGAGTTGATGAAATATTAAAAAGAGCAATTGAAATAAAAGCTGAAAGAGAAAAAAGAGTAAAAACAGGTATTTTTAATACATTTTTGGAACAAGTTATATATAAACATCCACCAACTTGAAATAAAAAATCACATAAACCTAAAATTTATTATTGATCACAAGTAGATATAAATCCTCCAAAATTTGTAGTTAGTGTAAATAATCCAGAACATTTTCATTTTTCATATAAGAGATATTTAGAAAATAGAATCAGAGAAAATTTTTGATATTCTTGAACTCCTATTGTTATAGAATTCAATTGAAGATGAAAAAATGTTAATATAAAAAAATAAATAAAAAGAACTAATTTAATTTAGTTCTTTTTATTTTATTTTCCAACAACATTTACCATATTGAAGAAAGGTAAAAGTATAGCCATAATCATAGTTCAAACTATTCATCAAACTCAAATTATCACTATTGGTTCTATAGCTGTCGCTAAATTTTTTATTATATTATCTATTTCTTTATTATATTTTATTCGAGCTTTTAATAGTAAATTTGGTAATCTACCTGTTTGTTCTCATATTTTAATTAAACTTGATAATTCAAGAGGGAAATATGGACTTTCTTTTCAACTTGTTAATAATTTTATTCACATAGCTTCACTAAAAGGAACTCAAGAACTTATTTTTTCTATTATTATATATAATTCTTTTTCATAATACGAATTTTCTAAAGATTTTTTTGTTATATCTAGAGCTTTATTTATTATTATTCAGCTAGATAATAATGTTCATAAATTTATACAATATAATGATAGTATTTTTTTTCTTATTAATCATCAAAATAAAGGAATTTCTAATATAAATTTATCAAAATAATATTTTGTTTTTTTATTCTTTTTTAGAAAAGATAAGGTAAATATTATTAAAAATATTCATATAATTAAAATTCAATAATTTTTTTGTAAAAATTCTGAAATAGAAATAACATTTTGAGTTAATTCAGGTAAATTTACATTAGCATCAGTATACATTTTTTGTATTTTTGGTATAACAAAAAGCATAAAAGTAACAATCATAGCTATTGATAAAGTTATTACAACAGCAGGATAAGTTAATGCTCAAATTATTTTTCATTTCAATTCTGCATTTTTTTCTTCTTTTTCTTTTATTATTTCTATACTATTTCCAAGTTTTCAGGTAACTTCTCACATTTCTATAATAGAAATATCAAATTGACTAAAAATATTTTTATAATTTTTGCAAGATTCTTTAAGTGGAGTTCAAGAATTTAATTTTTCAAGTAAATCTAAAAGCAGAGCTTTTATTTCTTTATTTTTTGTTTGATAAGATATGATAGAAAAAGCATTAGTTATTGGAATTCAAGAATTTAATAAATTTGACAATTGGTCTAGAAAATTTATTTTTTCTTTAACTTTTATTTTTAAATCAAAGTTATTATTGGATTTATTTAATTTAAAATCAAGATTTTTTAAAAAATTTATATCTATCATTTTTTTTGTATTATTTACTATTTAATTTTATTTTATCATTTAATTTGTTTTTTTACAAAAATTTTTATAATGTATTTAGATAAATTAGATATTTTTTAATTTTTTAATAATAAAAAAAGTATGTTTAAATTATTTTGACTATGAAATGATGATTCTGAACAAGAATTTAAAGATTGAATAGAAGTAGAAGTTTCAAATGAAGATGAAAATAAAGATGATGATGTTGGTCAAGTTGCTCTTGATATAATTGAAGCTGAAGATGAAATTATTATAATAGCTCCAATAGCTTGAGTAAGACTTGAAAATATAGATTTAAGTTTAAATAAAACAGTTTTAACAATTAAATGAAGAAGAGAAAAACCGGAAGAATTTTTTATAGAAAATTGAATTTTAAGAAATTCTGAATGTTTTTGGTGAGAATTTGTTAGAAATGTTATTTTACCTGAAAATCTTGCTATGAATAAAATTAAAGCTTATATGCAAGAAAATGTTTTAGTTATAAATATACCAAAACTTAAATTTGATTCAAAAAATATAAAAATAGATAGAATAGATAGTTAATTTTAAAGCTATCATTATTAAAAAAATAATTCATATGAAAAAATCAATTAAAAAAGTAGATAAACTTGTTACAGGTCTCATTATATGATGAGCAGTAGCTTCTATTTTTTGAATAGCAGCTAATACAAAAAAATGAAAAGAAGTAACTAAAGAAGTAAAAGAATCTTCAAACAAAATAGCAAAAAAATGATTTGCTTTATTTTGAAAAACTTTAGTAAAAGTTTTAGATTTATTCGATAAATCAAAAAAATAATTATGCTAAAAAAATTATTAAAATACAAAAAATCTTTAATTTTTATTTCTATTATATCAGTTTGTTCTGTTGCTGTTTTTGCTGCGACAGGAACATTAAATAATGAAACTACAACAAATAATAATACAGCAGACACCAATTCAACTACATCAAATTTAAATACAGAAGTTTCATCAAGTTGTAAATATAAATCAGAAATAGAAAGATGTAGAGATGCTAATAAAACTTGAACTAATCGTTCAATTGATCCAGAAACAGAGTTTGTTTGTATAGCTAGCCAAAATATGGAACAAATAGCTTATACTGTTATCTTAGATAAAGAATTTAAAGAAATAGATAAAAAAATGCTTGAATATTTAATTAAACTTGATCAAGATAAAGATAAATATTTTGCAAATGATTCAAAAGAAACTATGTATGATGCGGTTAGTGATTTACAAAACATGTTTTGAGAAACTTCAGATGAATGATTTTTTACTCAATATAAATCACTTTGTTCTTCTGATAAAAATATAATTTTGAAAGAAACTATGGATTGTTTATGATGAAAAACATCTATAATAAATGCTAAAGATTTTATAGATAATAGATATGAAGAAAATTCTTGTTTAGATTTAGCTAAAACAAAATTAGATATTTATTATCAAGTTGCTTTAAATGTTATAAAATTAAATAAAGAACAAGTTTTAAAAGATGAAAGGAAAAAATATACTCAACAACAGAGAATAAAATATGATAAACTTATTGATAATATGACTCTGAATATGAATTATATAGAAAAAATAAATGCAAAACGGCCTACTGTAAGTAAAACCGTTCATAGTAATTAAATAAAAAATGTCTAATACAATTAAAGAATTTAATATAAAAGCTAAAAAATTATTTTGACAAAATTTTCTTCAAAATATTCAAATTTTAGAAAAAATTGCTAGGGAATTTGATATAAGATGAAAAAATGTTTTGGAAATATGACCATGATATTGAGCTTTAACATCATATTTACTTGATGAAAAACCAACAAGTTTAACTTTAGTTGAACTTGATCGTGATATGATTGAAATTTTAAATAAAAGGATAGAAAATA
>JAQVPN010000114.1 GCA_028702055.1 Candidatus Altimarinota bacterium
AAGAATTTCAAAGTCATTTATTTCAAACATGTTTTACTATGTAATCAACTCAAAATTTTGTTGCTACTTCTATAGTTTTATCACTTGATCAATCATCTATGATCATAGTTTCTATTTCATCAATTCCATCTATCTTAGTTGGTAATTCTTCTAAAACAGACAATAAAGTTTTTTCTTCATTAAAACAAGGAACTTGTATTATTAATTTCATAAGTTTATTTTTAGTAAATAAATATGTCCGAATAATATGGAAAATATGAGTTTTGTAAAATTTATTTGACTTTTTCTTTATTTGCTTATATTAGTAGAATATTAATTACTAATTAAATGTTCATTATGGCAAACCCTAATCTATCTAAAGGATGAACAGAATTTTTAGAAATGAAAGATTCTGAGTTATTTATTAAAACACAAAAATATGAAGCTTTTGATGTAAATACTGATAATCTACCTGAAGCATTAAGTGAAAATTTAAATAATTTAGTAAATTTGGCAAATGATTTTTTAGCTTGAAAAGATATAGATCCAGAGGCTAATAAAAAGAGTGAATTTGAAGCTTCATATGAAGTTGATTGAGAAACTGTTGAATGAATAATTAGACCTGAAGCTATAGTATCTTTTTATAATATATCAGATGATTGAAAAACTCTTAACTATATTATTAGATGAAGACCTGATAGCGAATGAATAAATACTCCATGAAAAGAGGATCCAGGTACTATATTTCATTGAGCTTTAAATAGATGAATTATAAATGTTGCAAGAATGGCCGCTGATTGGAATTCTAAAGTAGATAATACTGTAACAGAAGAAGAAATAAAAAACTCAGAAAACTTTATACAATGAAAATGATTAAAAGCGACTAATATTTGAACATATATTTTGGCAAATTGACATATTTCAAGAAATATAGATTGAGAAAAACCAACTTCTTGAATTTTCTCTGCTATGTGAATAAGTTGTGATAATAATTTATTTGAAGAAATTGTTTCAAAAAGCTCTTCATATTTTACTGTAACACTTGATATAAAAACATGAGAAATATTAAATTGATTTAATGAATCAGATTTCACACCAAAACATAAACTATATCATAATTTATTATTGAAATCAGTTAGAGCAATATCTGCTAAATCAGAAGAAATTACTGATGAAGTTTCAGATAAAGTGGGTAATATATTATAAAATAAAAAAAAATGTAATTTGAAAAAATTACATTTTTTTATTTGAGTAATGTTATAAAAATTACTCAAATAATCATTATTATTACTCAAATTAATCTATCTCTTATATTTTTCTCTTTGAATATAATATGTCAGAAAATTACACTAAATACAGCACTTAGTCTTTTTATTGCAATAACATATATTACAGACATGAAACTTATTGCTGTCATTTGTAAAAATAATCATAAAAAGTGAATAACAGATATTATTATAAAAATTTTATAATTTGGAATTATTTCTAAAACTTTAGTTTTTGATTTGTAGTATATAATTGGAGTTAGCATTATGAGTACAAATATATTTACAGAAATAACCCAGAAGATAGGAGAAGAATTAAGTACTCATACTTTATCAAAATTTGAGCTTATACTCCATAAAAAAGCAACTAAAAACATTTTTCTGGCTCATGAATCTGATAAAAGTGATTTTATAGGTTTAAATAATGATTTTTTTCTATCTTTTATATTTAAAGTATAAGCTCATATAACTAATACAAAAACTCATATTATAGAATATAAACTAGGAATTTCATTTACTATTAATGGTGAACTTATAAGCAAAAATAGAGGAGTAAAAGTTACAAGTGGTGATATTAAAGATAAATCAGATTCTTGCATAGCTTTTACATAGAGTATCATTGTAGCAGTATTTATTAATCAAGAAACTATTAATGCATAATAAAAATTCTCTCATAAATGTGGAATCCCAGTAATAAATAATAATGGGAAAATAAAAATCATTGAAAATAAGCTCATACCCCAAGTAAAGATATAATTATCCATATTTTGTAGAGCTTTTTTCTTAAATATATCTTGAATTGAAACTGATAATGCAGTTAGTATAGATAATATAAATCAAATCATAATTATTTTTAGTTTTTATTTATTCAGTAATTAAATGTTTTTTACTTACTTTTCAGACTCATTTATATATAAATCATTCATTTTGTAGATTTTCATCTGCCCATATATTCCTTCAATCTATTATGATATTTCATTTAATTCATTTTCTTAATCTCTTTATATCAGGTATTTTGAATTCATTCCATTCTGTAAGTATTATAAGAGCTTCACTATCTTCTATTGCTTCATAATTTGTTTCACAAAATATCACTTCTTTTTTATCTCTAAATACAATTTCCATATGCTTCATACAAACTGGATCAAAAGATCTAATTTGTTCTACTCAAAGATCAAGTAATCTATTTATAACTGAAATACTAGGAGCTTCTCTTATATCATCTGTATTTGGTTTAAAAGCAAGTCACCATATAGATATAGTTTTTCATTTTAAATCTGGAATTATTTCAAGTAATTTATCTATTACTATAGTTTTTTGTTTTTCGTTTACATTTTCTGTTTCTTTGATTATTTTAAATTCATAATCATAATCTTTAGCAGTTTCTATAAAAGCTTTTATATCTTTTGGAAAACAAGATCAACCATAACCAATTCCAGATTCTAAAAATTTATTTCAAATTCTATTATCTGCTCAAATTCATCTACTTATATCAAGTATATTTCAACCAACTTTTTCAGCAAAATTAGCTATTTCATTTATAAAACTTATTTTTGTTGCTAAAAAAGAATTAGCAGCATATTTTATGATTTCAGCAGAAGCTATATCAGTAAAAATAATTTTTGTTCTGTTTGATAATGGTTTATAAATTTCTTCCATTATTTGTCTTGCTTTTTCATTTTGTGTTCAACAAACTACTCTATCAGGATTTAGAAAATCATATATAGCAGTTCATTCTCTAAGAAATTCTGGATTTGATGCTACATCAAATTCTATATCTTTTTGTCTTTTTTGAATTTCTTTTTTTATTATATCTCTACAAGATTTTCAAGTTCAAACTGGAACTGTAGATTTATTTATAAAAAGTTTATATTCTTCTATATTTTCTCAAAAAGTTTTAGCAACTTCATAAACATATTTTAAGTCTGCTTTATTATTATTTTCTTTATCTGGAGGTGTTCATACAGCAGAAAAAATAGCTTTTCAAAATTTTACTCATTCTACACTATCACATGAAAAAATAAGTCTTCAAACATTGTAATTTCTTTTTACAAGTTCTTCTAATTCAGGCTCATATATAGGAATTACACCATTTTTTAAATTTTCAATTTTTTGTTTATCTACAGCAATACACATAACTTGATGTCAAAGTTCAGCTAAACAAGCTCAACTTACTAGTCATACATATCATGTTCAAAAAATACTTATTTTCATTATTATTTTAGCTTAGTTTTATTATTTCTTTTTATTATATGAAAAAATATGATAAATCAATTTTTAAAGTAGATAAAAATTTGATTATTTAAAATATTTTATTATCTTTCTTTTTGTAATAAATATTTTATAATTTTTCTTTTTTTATGAAAGTAAGAATAAAAACTAAAAATAATGAAGCTCTTAATTATGAATCAAACTGAGCTTGTGCTTTTGATTTCAAAGTATCTGAAGAAATAACTATAAATCCTGGAGAATTTAAACTTGTTGAAACTTGAACTGTAGTTGAAGTTCCAGAATGATATGTTTTATTAACAGCACCGAGAAGTTCTACTTTTAAAAAATA
>JAQVPN010000115.1 GCA_028702055.1 Candidatus Altimarinota bacterium
GAAAAGATAAATTGAAATTTTATGATTTATTTTTACATGTTAAAAATAATCCAATAAATAATAATAATATAGAAAATGAATTAAATATTGCATAAAAAAAGAAGTTTTTAAAAACTTCTTTTTTCTTTTATCTTATAATATGCATTTATTCATACCATTGCTGCATTATCAGTAGAATACAATTTTTTAACTGGAAAAATAAAATTTAATTTTTCTTTCTTTAGCATTTTTAAAATATTTTCTTTTAAATTATCATTTGCACTTACTCCGCCGGCAAGCATAATAGTTTTAACATCTTTTTGTTTAGCTGCATTTATAAGTTTATAAGCTAAAACTTCTACTAAAGCATTTTGAAATTCAAAAGATATTTCTATTTTATCTAATTCTGTTAAATCTCATCTTTTTTCTACTTCCCTTTTTACTGCTGATTTAAGTCATGAAAAAGAGAAATCAAATTCTTGTTTTTTTAACCAAACACGAGGAAAAAGAGTTTTTGAAATATTTGTATATTTCCCTGCTAATTCTCAGATAATTGGTCATCCTGGATATCATAAATTCATCATTTTAGCTACTTTATCAAATGCTTCTCAAGCACTATCATCTTGAGTTGATCAAATTTTTTCAGTATTCCATTTATCTTTCATATAATAAACTTCATTATGTCAGCCAGAAACAGTTAAGCAAACTAAAGGAAATTCTATATTTTCATCTTTTCTTTCTAAAAAATTAGCAAAAATATGGGCTTCTATATGATTTATTTCTATTAAAGGAATATTTAAAATAATTGAAATAGTTTTAGCAACTGTTATTCATGTAAGAAGTGATGGAATTAATCATGGTGTCATAGTAACAGCTAAATAATCAATTTCTTCTAATTTAATTTTTCATCAAATTAAAACATTTTCTAAAACTTTGAAAATATTATTTGCATGTTCTCTCGCAGCAACTTCTGGAACAACTCAACAAGTTTCATTATGAATTGCTATCTGACTCATAGTATCCATAAAAACAAGATTATCATCTTCAAATAAAGCTAAACTAGTATCATCACAAGATGTTTCAAAAGCAAGTATTTTCATATTTTATATTTTATTTCCTAAATTTTAGTCATTATATAAAATGACTATAAAAAGACAAGAAAAAAGCAGTTTTTCAGAAAAACTGCTTAAAAAATTTTACCAGAAAAGATTCAGATTTTACTTCACTTATTCTTTTAATATCTAAGTGATGTAAAATATCTCTAAATTCTTCCGGAGAACAAACATGGTTTTTAAAAGAAACTGTACCATCAGAGAAAAACACTTTTTTTTCCGTGCATTTTACAACTACTTTTGTAGCCATTTTTTCAATTGATTTGAAAGAAATTGAATCAATCCTTCCAAAATCAATAATCCTACGAATTTTCCTTTTTAATGTAAAAGAATTATATGGAAACAAAACTATTAATCTTTTTCCAAAAGAATAATTCTTATGATAAGTTGGTTCATCATTAAATGAAATACTCATAAAAGACTCCTCTTTATTTTTATTTTATAAAACTTCTCCAATTTCCTTTAAGGGTATCAAAGAAATCACCATTATCTTCTTGATAAAGTTTTCTCAAATAAACCAAAACATCTTTTATTTCAGACAATGAGCAAACTTCTGAGTAGAAAAATTTTTTAGTACTCTTACAAGTAATAAAATTATTTTTGCAGAATTCTAAAAATTCTTCACCCACAAATTTTTTAAAATCTGAAATTTCAAGTTCTTCAATGTTTTTAGAAGAATTGATAATATCAAGAAGCTTTTGCTTCAACTTACAATTTTCATCAAAAAGAACAATAAGCTCTGTTCCAGGTTCATATAGTATTTGAATAGGCATTTTTAGCCTCCTTTATTTTTGTTTTACTATTTTATAATAATAAACTTATTTTTGTCAATTAATTCTATTAAAAATATTAACCGCTTCTTCTTCTATATCTTCCTCAAGATTCATTAAAATCTTAGATTCTTCATCTTTTCAATTCTCATCAGAATAAATTTCTTTTATCTTAAAAAGTAAATCTTTTAATTCTTCTAAAAATTTAGTAAACTTTTTAGAATCGGGATCAAATCAAATACTTTCATCGTTATTCCAAAATATTAAATCATTTTTTAAAAGTAAATTTAAAATGATTTTTTCTCTAATTATATATTGATTTAATGCAGAATTTCATAAATTCTTTAATTTTCTTAATATTTCTATAAAAAAGAATTTCAAAAGTTCTGCTATTTCATTTTGATTAAAAGTTTTTTCTTTATTTTTTTCATAAAGATACAAATCATAAAATAATGAAGCTTTTGTTTCTTCTAATTGAGTATTTCTATTTCATTTTATAAATAAACTATGTCAATATTCATGAAAAGCTACATGTTCTATAGAATTTTTAGCAAACATTTTCTCATCAACATCTTTTAATCAAAATTTTTCATATAAAGATTTAGATTTCAATAATAATTCTTCTCAAAATCTTGATTTAATAGAATAAATAAAAGTCCCTCTTTCTTCTGTTATTTGAGGATTATTTGGAAAACTTTTTCATAAAATTCATTTTGTAATAACTACTCAAGAAGATAAAATTGGTTCAACTATAAAAAACTTTATATTTGAAATATCAAAATCACTATCAAAATAATTTTCTGACAATGATGATGCTAAATTTTTATATTCATTATCTTCATTTTTCATAAATACTTCTAATTCTAAATCAACCAAAACATTATGTCTTTGATAAGTTTCAATTGGAACAGAAAAACATAAATTAGAATCTTTATTTTCCCAAGAATCTATTGATAAATGTTCAGCATCTAACCATTTTTTAAAAGGGATAATTCAAGAATTAATAAATTTTATGAAATAATTATTAAAATATTTATCAAACTCATTTATTTTTAAATCTCATAATTTATCTCAATTTACAAAATCAGGTGACAATATATCTTTATATGCAGTTAATTTTCAATCAACTAATCATGAATAACTTAAATTTGGTAATTTTATATATTTTTTATTTTTTCACTCATGAAAATATTCTTCTGATTTTTGCCAAGATATTAATAGTTCATTAAAATATTTAAAAATCTTTGATTCTATTAATGATGATAATGTATTTTTTTCATCTTCTGAAAATATTTTATCAAGTTTTCATTCTTTTATAGATACTAAAAATATTAATGAAAAAATTTCATGTTTTTTAACAAGTAACTTTCTCATATATTCTTTTTTATCTGAATTTCAGATAAAAAAATTTAAATCTGAAAATTCAAATGTCATTTTAAAATTTTTATCTTCATCAACGAAAAAAGAAGAAAAAATATCACATATTTTTTTATTTAATATTTTTTTAAATTCAACAAAATCTTCCATATTTAAAGGAGAATTAATAGAATTTAAAAAATCTAATATTGAAACATCAGAAAAATTTAATATTAAATCTGTTTTTTTATTGAATTCTTGATTAGATAAATCATTTACTAAAAGATTTTTTATATTTTCTAAATCTTTTTTAAATAGAATATTATTTTTTTTCATATAAAATATTTATAAAATACAACTTTATTACTTATAAATATTTTAGTGTTTTTGTCAAAATAATTTGCCTAGATTCTAGTTCAAAGTGCAAAATATTTGAAAAATAAAAAGAACATTTCATAATAGGAGTTGCTTAACACTAACTATTAAAAAATGTTCTACACACATATTACTGATTTTGAAAGTATTTCAAT
>JAQVPN010000116.1 GCA_028702055.1 Candidatus Altimarinota bacterium
GATTTTGATGAACATATGTTTTCAAGAACAGTTGATGTTTATATTTCTTATTTAAGAAAAAAATTTGGCCCTGATTTCATAGAAACAAAAAAATGATTTGGATATTTAGTAAATTAAAAAAAGCCCTTTAAAATAGGGCTAGAGTTTATCATTTTCATTTTCACACTCTTTATATCTTATGTAAAAGATTAAAGCGGCAAAAGTAGATGATATAGAATATGAAATTAGTAATGCATAAGATATACTTATTAATGGATTTAATACTCCAATTATATATAGCATACCAACTCCAATAAAACCTAAAAACACACAATAAGAAACAAGAGTTAATGTGAATAATATTTCCATAATAATATCTCTGTATTTTGCAAATATCAACTTAGAATCTTGTTTAGCAAAACAATAAAATTTGTATAAAATAAATTTTACAAAAGTGTATAGATTTCTAAGTAGGAAAACTATACAAATTGAAATTTTATCTAAAACAAAATAAAATTGCCCCATTTTTCTATCTTTTTGCATCTCTTCCTCCTTATTTGAATTTTTGCTCTATTTTGGAGCAATTGTATGAAAAGATATTTAGTTTATATATAATTTAAAAACTATGTCAAATAAAAATATTGTAAACAATCTGCATTTGAATAAACAAAAGATTAAATTATCTTTAATTTTTTCTTTTATAATTTTTTTGATACTTTTTTTGCTTCAAGTTTTTTTTCAAACCTTCAGATATTTAGATTATAAAAATTCTACAAAAGAAAGATTTAATAATCAGTATGATATTTTAAAAAAAATAAATAATAATTCAGATTTAAATATCTGAAATATAAAAGAAATAATAAATCCAAAAATTTTTCAAAGAATAAAAGATTTTTGATGAAATCCTCCTCCAGGGGAAAAAGATTGAAAAAGATTTGATAATTTTATAATTTATAATGTTTGAGATTTAACAATAGCAAATACTCTTATAGATAAAGATTATGCAAATGAAATACTTTTAAAAGTTTTAAATAATAAAAATACAGATGAAATATTTGAAATAAATATAAATGATATTGAGTATCATGTTATAAATAAAAGTTTATGAAACAATAAATCTGTAATAATATTTTTTGAAGAGAGAATGAGTTTGGATGATGTTTTGCGAGAATTAATTATATATTTTATTATTTCAGCATTATTTTCTGTTTTGATATATTTTTTAGTTTATTCATTTGTTAATCGTATTTTGACTCCAGTAGAAGAAAATATGAAAGATATGGAAAATTTTATACATAATGCATGACATGAATTAAAAACTCCAATATCAGTTGTAAAAAGTTCTCTTCAACTTGCTAAACTTAAAAAATCTTATGAAGAAGAAGTAGATGAAAGTATTGCAGAATTGAATAAAATGGATTTACTTATAGACTGATTACTAGAACTTTCAACTATAAATAAAAATTCTTTTGATGAAATTTATAAATTAGAAGATATAATAGAAGAACGATTAAAACTTTATGAAAATAAGATAAATGATAAAAAAATAAACCTAAATTTTATAAAAAATTATTCTACAGAATTGAAAATAAATAGAGAATATGCAAAGATGTTTTTTTCTAATCTTATTGCCAATGCTATAAAATATAACAAAAAGTGATGAAATATAGAAATTATTTTAAATAAAAATAATTTCATAATAAAAGATACTTGAATATGAATAAAAAAAGAAAATTTAGAAAAAGTTTGGGAAAGATTTTTCCAAGAATCAGAATCTAGATGAAATTGATTTTGAATATGATTGTCTTTAGTTAAAAAAATTCGAGAAATCTATAAATGGAAAATGAAAATAGAAAGTATAGAATCAAAGTGAACAACTATTACAGTCATTTTAACAAAAAAATAAATCAAAAAAAAGAATTTCAATTTTGAAGTTCTTTTTTTTGATTAAAAAATTCTAAACATTTTTGATTTTTTTATATGTTTTCATATACTTCAATTCTAGTTTTGAAATATATAAAATTTAAGGTACAAAAATATGGCACAAAAACAAGTAGATTATAAATTATTTTTCACAGTTTTTTCTTTAATCATTTTTTGAATGATTATGATTAGTTCAGTTTCTGTTTATTCTTCATATAAAATTACAAGTATAATGGCTAAAGCCTGAAAAATATCAGATGCTTATAATTATTTTTATGTATTCAGAAGTATTATACATGTTGCAATTTCTTTAGTTTTGCTTCTTTTATTTGTGAAAGTTCCATATAAATATTATGAAAAACATGCAAAACAACTTTTTGTATGAAGTATAGTTTTGCTTATAAGTGTTTTAGTTATTTGAGCTACTTGGAATTGAGCTAGATGATGGATTGATTTACCATTTTTACCTTTTGCTATACAACCAACCGAGTTTTTAAAAATTACACTTATTATATATTTAGCATATTTTTTCAAAATGAATCATAAAAATATAACTTCATTTGAAAATAGTTTTATTCCATTTTTATCTATTATTTGATTTGTTGTTTTACTAATAGCATTACAACCAGATTTTTGAACTATTCTACTTTTAGTTCCATTATCTGTTCTGATATTTTTTCGAGCTTGAGCGAATGTAAAATATTTATGAATATTATTTTTAATGTGAATTATTTTCGCTACTTCTGTTTATACTATTTGAGACTATGATAAAGTAAGCTGAAAAAATATAAATTCACTTTGATATATAAAACAAAGAATAGATAATTTTTTAAATGATAGTGAAGATGCAATTAAAAATAAAACTATAAATTATCAGACAGAACAAGCATTAATTGCTATTTGAAGTGGATGATTTTCTGGTCTTTGATTTTGAGCTTCAATTCAAAAATTTTGATATTTACCTGAAGTACAATGAGATTTTATCTTTTCTGTAATTGTTGAAGAACTTTGATTTTTGTGAGCTTTGATAATACTTTGAATGTATATGTTTATATGATATAGATGAGTTTATATAGCTTTTCATTCTACTGATTTATTTGCTAGATATGTGGCAATTTGAATTACTTCACGGTTTTTATTACAAGCTTTTATAAATATTTGAGTTAATTTGAATATTTTACCTCTTACCTGAGTAACATTACCTTTTATAAGTTATGGTGGTTCTAGTCTAATTTCTAGTGTTATAGGATTAGCAATTTTACTTAATATTTCTAGAGATATAGATTTAACGAAAAATTCTAGATGAATTATTTTTAGATGATTGTTTAATAAATCTAGAGTTAAAAATATTTTTAGATAATTTCTGTTATATTTAAAAATATTTATATAATTAAAGTAATTTATTTTATAAAAAAAAACTTTATGCGAAAAGATAAAAATAACTTAATACTTGGTGATGAAATAAATGATGAAAATTCTGAAGATAGTGAATTAATTTCTATTGATCCAGGTAAAATGTTAGAACATATCGAAGAAACTCAAGCCAGAGTATGAATTTTTCTGAGTACTAAGTATTGAAAAATTTCTACTACTGATATTTCTGAAAATGGTGATTTGAGTTTTATAAATCCAGATGAAATGCTAGAAAATATTGAGGAAAGAAGGGCTAAAGTAAGAGCTTTTTTAAGTAATAAACCTAAAAAAATCCTTTAACAGAATATTAAAATTTTATTACTTTTTATTAAAAATCAAAAATGGAAGAAAAAAATATAACTCCAGCTATGCAACAATATTATGATTTAAAAAAAGAATATGATGATTCTATTCTTTT
>JAQVPN010000117.1 GCA_028702055.1 Candidatus Altimarinota bacterium
CAATAATAGATAAAGCCTTTATATTTAAGGTAATGACTAATCAATATCTAAAATTTGTTTCCCAAAATAAAAGTCTTAGTTGATATAAACCACTATCTAAATTTAAAGTTGATTGACCTTTTTCGTTTGAGATAGAAGTTTCTGATTGATTTAGAAAATGAAATATTGTTCTCGAAATTGTAGATGAAGCAAAACTTCGCGAAAATAAAGATTTTTTAGAATCACAAATTTAATATAATATTTTATAATTTAATAATTTTTTTTATGAAAAAAAATATTTTTATGCCAATGATTATAACTTTGGCTATGTTACTTACTTATAATAGTTCTTTTGCTGCATGAGATATTAAAGTAGAAGCAAAGGGTTCTATTGCTTCATTTGATAATATAAAATTTGATGTAAATAGTTTTGTAAGTAAAATTGGAACTAAAATAGAAGGGATATTTTCTAAGTCGGATTATGATAAAATTTGAGTAAAAATAAATTCGGATACAATATTATTTTCTGATTATATGAAACAAGCAAAAAAAGATTACAAATCTGTAAATGCTAAAAAATTAAGAGATTATAAATTAAAAATTTATAATATTTGAGTAAAATATTGTGGAATTCAAAAAACACGACAAGCAAATTTATGGAATGCATACAATAAAGATTTAGAATCTTTATTACCTACTTGATATGAAAAGCCAGGAACTTATTATTTGAATCTTGATTGTGATACATTTTGAATAAATATATTGAAGTATGTAATGAATGTTAAATAATACTTATTAAAAATAAATTATGAATAAAACAATAATAAAAACAATTTCTGCAATTTTAGCATTATCTATTATATCTATAAATACGACTTCGGCATTTACTTATAGTAGTAATAAATATATTAATGATAAAACTAAAATAAGCATAGATAATGCGATTAAGAATCTAAACGATTCTAAACTAAAACTAATTCAAGGAAAAGTGGATAATCTTTTAAATAAAAAATTATCTAAAAAAAATTCTGAATTGCTTAATTATCTTTCTTATTCCATTAAAACTAAACTAATTCTAAGTAAGAAAATAGAATCAGAAAAGCAAAAACAAGTAAGTATAATTGATGTAAAAACAAATACTTGAATAGTTGTTAATAGTGTTCCAAAAAATACAAGTACTAATATTACTAATGTTTCTACTTGAACAACAAATACTGCTGTTACAACTACAACAACAACTGTTATAAATAATTCTACAAATGTTTCTCGAAATAATAGTGCTAACCAAAGTACTATCTGAAAATATCCAACTATTAAAACTGTCGAAGAATTAAAAAAATATGTAAAAGAATTTAATGCTGGAAACAATTTTGATTCTGACTTAAATCCATTCATATATGTATCATTGTGAAATAATTGAACTGCTTGATGGTGAAGAATTGATAATCCAAATAATATTGATTGGACAAAATGATGGGATAGTGTTATTCATCAAGATTTATCGGAAAATGCATTATTAAAATACGGAGATATTTATTTTTATACATTATGAGGTTATACGAAAAAAATTGAAAAGGGATGATTATCAGATGAAGATTATGCTAATACAAAGAAAGAATTAGAAAATTTAGTTTGAACTTTGATTGAATGAAAAACTAATGATGAGGACAAGATTAAGGCTATATTTGATCGGACTACTCAAAATATTAAATATAGATTTAATTACTCATGAAGTGATTTATCTTGGAATACTCCGGTTTTAGTTTATAAAAATAAAGACCGAATTTGTTCTTGATATACTCAATTAATGTATTTCATGTTGAAAAAAGCCTGAATATCTGATGTTCATGTAGTGTTTGCTACTCTTCTTTGAATTCCTCATGCTTTAAATAAAATAGGTAACTATTATTATGATGCAACAAATACAATATATAAATTTACAGATTTATCAAAATATGGAATTATAGAAACTTTTACTGCTCCTGATATGTAAAAAATAAATAATGTATATATTTACTATTATTTATTAAAAGTACTATATGAAATTAGAAGTAAAAGTTTTTTTATCATTATTGATTTTATGTTTTGTTATATTAAATTTGAAATTAATTTATGATGGAACTCACGAAGCAAAACCTGTTAAAGAAAATAATATAATTTGAAGGGATTTAGAAATTCGAGAACCTCCTTCTAATTTAGACGATATTTATAATAAGATATTAAAAGAAGAACATGATTACTCTAAAACAGATCTTAAATATTCTAAATTTCACGAAATTTATGTAAGTTACTTGAAATATAATCTGGATAGTAAAGATATATTCCGAGAATTAGAAGAAAATTATGGTAAAGAAATAAAAGTTTTTATATTAGAAAATAAAGATAATATAGAATACGATTTAGATAAAAAAACTACTTTGGATTTATTGAAAATAAATAGTAATTATCTGAAATTAGATAATTCTCGAAAAAGAAAAATCTATTATGAATATTTAAAAAATGGAAAAATTATTAATCTGATTGATGAAATAAATAATTCAAAAGATGATAATGATTCTGCTATGCTTACCTATGAAATATACCTCTTATTTTCTAATCAAATCCTTTATTTAAAGTAAAAATTAAAATCAGATATTTAAAAAATATCTGATTTTTTTTATTGCCAAAACTCAAAAAATATGATAAAATTTCCATGTTAAAAAATAACAAAAAAGAAACATGCCAGAATTCAGTAATGTACTTTTGATAAATCTTGTTATGTATCCTTTAAGTTTTGTTTTATTTAATTTTTTAATCCGAAGTTCTTTAAAAATTATAAGCGAGGCTATACAAAAAATTGAGAAATTCTTTATTTATTTTAATAGGATTTCAGTTTTAATTTTAATTGTTTATTTTATTTGATTAACCTATGCCAAATTAGTTAAAATTATTTAAATAATCTTACAAAATGATATTTAAAAAACAAATTGATCCAGATTTTTGTAAAAAAGAACTAACCCTCGATATTCGTCCATTATTATCATCACAAGACAATGATATAGAATATTTAGATATAGAGAAACGAGATCCTATTATTCCAGAACTTATTATTTCAAAAAATATAATAAAAATAAATAAAATGGAAGACAAATTCGAGAAAAACTTTAAAAATAAATCTATAAAATATCTATTACTAAAATTACTATTAGTTTTATTCAAAAAATTATTAATTGCACTAATTTATTTATATCATATCATCAGAGAAAAAATAGAAGCTATTAAACGGTGATGAATCAATTTTGAAAGAAAATATTCAGACAAAACATTATTTTATTTATCTATATCATTGCCAGAAAATGCAAAAGATGTAAATGATGTCAACTTATATTATCCTTTATTAAGCCAAAAGAATTGTTATAGAATCCTTAAATTAAGAAAAGAAAGAACAAATATGTTTGAGAAAGTTTTTGATAAAAAATAAATGGATTTTTGTCTGCTATTTTTTCAATACTTTTTCAATAAATTTTCAATGATGTGCTATATATAAATAAGTCAAAAATGAACTTTTAGAAAAAAATATATAATATGTTTTAAAAAAATAATAAGTAAAAATCATAGACTTACTAACAGTGAGTCTATGAAAATCCAGTAATAGTATATTAAAAACAAATTATATATTTAAGATAAAAATCATTTTTGCTCTTATTAGATATAAGTTAAGTTTATATATATTTAATCTAA
>JAQVPN010000118.1 GCA_028702055.1 Candidatus Altimarinota bacterium
TAGGGTCTATTTTGAAAGTAGATATTGATGATTTACTTTTTGATAAGGTTAAGTATATTTTGTTGATGACAATCTCCATTATTGTTATTTCGGTATTACTTATGCTTTTTGTCATATCAAGACTTTTAAAACCTCTTGCAGATGTTGAACTTCATGCAAAAGAATTAGTTACAGGAGAGGGGGACCTTACTAGAAATCTTCCTATTGAAAATGAGGATGAGATTAGCAAAACAAGTAGGCAAATTAATCTCTTTATAGAAAAAGTTAGAAGTATATTACTTTCTTTAAAGAGGTCTGGTTCTGAGGTTGGAGCTGTTGCACATGAGTTATCAACTACTGCTTTAAATGTTGGTAAAGCTATAGAAAAAACAGCAATATCAGCTACAGGTGCAGTTGATCAAGTAAATACAGTGCAAAAAACATTAGAAACAGCAGTAAAGGATGCGGAAATTAATGAAGTGTCAATTGGTTTATGTACTAAAAATTTAGATACTATAACCATAGATATGAGTAATTCTGTAAAGCAGATAGAAGCTAATGAAGAAAGAGCTTTACAAATAGCAACAAAAATTCAAAGTTTATCTCAAGAAACTGAGCAAATAAAACAAGTTTTAGTTGTTATTTCAGATATTGCTGATCAAACAAATCTTTTAGCACTTAATGCGGCAATTGAAGCTGCTAGAGCTGGAGAACATGGTAGAGGTTTTGCAGTAGTTGCTGATGAAGTAAGAAAGCTTGCTGAAAGAACTCAAAGTAGTTTAACTGAAATATCAGCTACAATTAATGTTCTTATTCAAGGAATTGTTGATAGCAGTGATCAAATTCAAATTTCTGCAAAAGCTACTTCAGAAGTAACTCAAAATACACAAAAGTTATTATTGTTAGTTAAAGCTACTCAATTAGAAATGAACAAAACAAGTACTTCAAATAAACAAGATTTAGCTGATTTTAAAAAAACTGAAACTGTTTTAGAGGGGGCATTTGCTCAAATTTCTAATATTAATATGTTATCAGCAGATAATGCCCGCAGTATAGAAGAGATTGCTGCTGCTGCTGAGCATTTAAGTAAATTAACCGAGTATCTTAATATAGAACTATCTAAATTTAGAACTTGAAAAAAGGAGGAAAATTAAAAGAACTCTGGCAATTTTTGCTAGGGTTCTTTATTTATAACTAAATTTTAGTATTTGTAAAAGCAATTTATTTTACAAATTTATATATTTCAAGTAAAATTGATGAGAATATTATTATTAAAATAAAAACAAATATGGATAAGAAAAAAATATTAGCTTTAAGAGATTTTATTATTTCAGCTGAAAAATCTATAAAAAATTCAAAAAAAATATTGAAAGATATATTAATTGAAAATGGTATAAAAGATGTTAATATGGAAGCTGAATTAGATACAGATTGACTAAATTCTTATACAAGTGAAGATTCTAAAATAATTGAGTGAGTATTTACATGAGAAGATATGCTTTGAGTTGATTGAAATAATTATCCAGTTCCAGCAAATTATGCAAGTAAATCAAAATTAGTTCAATGAGATAAATTAAAACTTACTATAGATTGAAGTGGTAGAATGACATATAAACAAATTCTTCCAATCGCAAGAGAAACAAAAATAGGACTTTTAACTAAAGATAATTGAAAATACCAAGTAATAGTTGATTCTAAAACTTATAATCTACTTACAGCTGCTGTTACACATTTTAAATGTGAAGTATGAGATAATATAACAATAATAATTCCAGAGGGAAAACGAGCAACTTTTGCAGCAATAGAAGCTATAGTTCCAAAAGAAACTAATTAATTAAAAAAATTAAACAAAAAAAAGCTAAATTTTTAAAATTTAGCTTTTTTATATTTCAATTTATTATTTTCAAAGTAATTTATCAATTGCTTTTACAAAATCAGCTTTTGGAAAAGCTCAAGCTATAAGAGTATATTCTCAAGTTTCGTTATTTATTATAACTGTACCTGGAGTTCATTCTACTCATAATTTAGTTCATTCAGTAGTATATGATTGATAAGTAGATAAAGTATCTTTAGCATCATAACAAGCTTGGAATTTTTTAGTATCTATTTTTAATTCTTTAGCTATTGGAGTTAATTGATCTAATTTTATACCTTCACCATCATTTGAACCACTATTATTTTTAAATAAATAAGAATAATAACTTGAATAAGCTTTTACTCATCCAACTTTTCAAGCACAAAGTATAGCTATAGATTCAGCATCAGCATTTTTATGAGGAACAGCTTTAAATGGTTTAAGTATATTATTTACTTGATCACCATAATCTTTTTTAAGTTCTTCAATAACTCAGCTTCTAGCTTGTCTTATACAATAAGGACATTCAGGATCTGTATATTCAACTAAAGTTATTTTAGCATCTTTATTTCATTCTATATAAGCATCTTTTTTAATTGAAGTTATTTCTTCAGCAGATAATTTTTTAACTTCTGTATTTGTTTTAGAAGTTGTATCTTCAGTTTTTGTAGTATCTGTAGTTTTTGTTTCAGTATTAGTAGCTTTTTTATTTTGATCTATATATTGTTTAATTTGGTCTATTTGACTAGCTATTTGTATAGATTGAGCTTCATTTGCTAATTCATAATTAGCTTTTCAACCATATTTAGAATATTCGTTAGCCATAATTTTTTCAAAATTTGAATTTGAAAAATACCAAGCTGATGCTATATTTGATAAAATAGAAACAACTAATAAAGCTATAACTATACATTTCATTTCTTTTTTCTTTTCTACTTTTGGTGCAGTAGTATTTTTATTTTCTTCAGTCATATTTAAAAATAAATAAATAAAATATTTTAAGGCAGGGCAAAGTATAATTAAATCAAAAAATAAAACAAGATAATTTAAAAAAATCTTGTTTCATTTTTGATACTTTTAATTTAAAAGAACTTTATCTTATCAGCATTTGGATGATCTCTAAGTTTTTCAAGAGTTTTAGCTTCAATTTGTCTAATTCTTTCTCTAGTTACTCAAAATTCTTTTCATACTTCTTCTAATGTGTGCATATCTCAACCATCAAGACCAAATCTCATTATTATGATTTTTCTTTCTCTGGGAGTTAAAAAATTTAACATGTCATATAAATTTTCTTTTAATAAACTAGTGTTAGCTTGTTTATCTGGAGTTGGATTCTTATCATCTTCTATAAAATCTCATAAAGAAGTATCTTCTTCAGATCAAACTGGAGCATCAAGAGAAAGTATGTCTTGAGAAATTCTCATTATTTGTCTTACTTTTCTTATATCCATATCAAGTTCTGTAGCAAGTTCTTCCATAAGAGGTTCTCTTGTAAGTTCTTGAGTAAGTCTTCTAAATGTGTGAGTAAATTTATTTATGGTTTCTATCATATGAACAGGAACTCTAATAGTTCTTGCTTGGTCAGCTATTGCTCTAGTAACTCATTGTCTTATCCACCAAGTGGCATAAGTAGAAAATTTAAATCATTTATCAGGATCAAATTTATCAACAGCTCTAAAAAGTCAAACATTTCATTCTTGTATTAAATCAAGAAGTCAAAGCCCTCTTCACATATATTTTTTTGCAATTGATACAACAAGTCTTAAGTTTGCTCGAGCTAACTTTTTTCTTGATTCCATATCTGAAGCTTTTACTTTTCTTCATAAATCTAG
>JAQVPN010000119.1 GCA_028702055.1 Candidatus Altimarinota bacterium
ATTTGATGTTTCTATTCTAGAATTATCTGATGAAGGAACTTTTGAAGTACTTGCTACAAACTGAGATACTCATTTAGGTTGAGATGATTTTGATAATATTTTGGTTGATTATATAATTGAAGAATTCAAAAAAGACCAAGCTATAGATTTGAGAAATGATCCAATGGCCCTACAAAGAGTAAGAGATGAAGCTGAAAAAGCTAAAAAAGAATTATCATCAACTACAAGTTATGATGTAAATCTTCCTTATATTACTGTTGATGCATCAGGACCAAAAAACTTAATGATGACTATTTCAAGAAGTAAATTTGAAGAATTAATTCTTCCTTTAGTAGAAAGATCAATTGAACCATGTAAAAAAGTTCTTGCTGATTCTGGACTTAAAACTGGAGATTTAAATGAAATTATTCTAGTTTGAGGTTCTACAAGAGTACCACTAGTAATCAAAAAAGTAGAAGAATTTTTCGGTAAAAAACCAAATGCTTGAGTAAATCCTGATGAAGCTGTTGCTCTTGGAGCTGCTATACAAGCTGGTATCATACAATGAGATGTTAAAGATGTACTTTTGCTTGATGTAACTCCACTTACTCTTGGTATTGAAACTCTAGGTTGAGTTAGAACTGCTATGATTCCTAGAAATACTACAATCCCAAATTCTAAATCAGAAACTTTCTCAACAGCTGTAGACAATCAACCTTCAGTTGAAATACATGTATTACAATGAGAAAGAGAAATGGCTTCTGACAACAAATCTCTAGGTAGATTTGTACTTGACGGAATAGCTGGAGCTCCAAGAGGAGTACCACAAATTGAAGTAACTTTTGATATAGATGCAAACTGAGTTTTACATGTAACAGCAAAAGATAAAGGAACAGGTAAAGAACAAAAAGTAACTATCCAAGGTTCAACTGGTATGGATTCTGCTGAAGTAGATAAATTAGTTAAAGAAGCTGAAGCAAAAAGAGAAGAAGATAAAAAGAAAAAAGAATCTGTAGAAGCTAGAAATATCGCTGAATCTTCAGTATATCAAGCAGAAAAAACTCTTACAGACAATGCAGACAAAGTTAAAGAAGAAGATAAAACTGCTGCCGAAGAAAAAATCAAAGATTTAAAAGATACTCTAGCAAAATCAGATGCTTCAAAAGAAGAAATTGATGAAAAAGCAAAAGCATTATCTGAAATCATGATGAAAATCGGACAAGATATCTATTCTCAAGCTCAAGCAAATCCAAGTGAAGCTCCAAAAACAAATGAAGACTGAACTGTTGATGCTGAAGTTGAAACTGATGAAAATGATGGTAAAAATACTACAAGAGTGTAGCAATATGAAAACTCCCTTTTGGGGAGTTTTTTTGTAATCAATATTAAATTTATCTTAAATTTTTGGCTTGTTTTAGAGAAAAAGTTTGATTTTTAGATTTTTTTTGATATGGTGAAAATATTATATTTTAATTATTAAATTTAGTTTTATGAAAAAAATTATTACTTTTATACTTTTAATTATTATATTATCTTCAGCATTTTGTTACTTTTATTATTATAAAGATATTTGATTAAATAAAGAATATTTCATAAAGAAAGATTTAAATAACTATATGAATTTATTGATAAGTAATAATTGTTCTGAAAATAAAGGTACATTTTTAGATAAATTATGTAAAAATAAAATGCTACAAATTACTTGATATGATATATGTGCATTATCTTTGAAAAATGAAAATGCATACATTACAATAAATACTAAAATAACTACTATCAATAAAGATAAATGACCTGAAAATTTTAACATTCCAATTAATATAATTATGTCAAAATTTGATAATATATGGAATATAACAATATCTGAAAGTTTAATTGAAAGGTATTTTAAAAATAAATAATTTTAAAAATATTGATATTATAAAAAAAATTAATTATAAAAATAATGTTAAATTAAATAGAAATAATATACAATATATTTTAGATTTTGTTTTATTATGGAATTTATTTGAATTAAAATACCTTAAAGAATGTACTAAAAAAAATAAAATCGAAGAATTTATAGAAAAGAATGAAGCAAAAATAATAGGAATATATAGTAATGAAATTAATAATATTTTTATTTATTTTAAAGATAGATATAATAAAAACGATGATAAATTTAATAATTTAAATATAAAAGATAAAAAAGAGGATATTAAAAATAATTTAGTAACTTGAGATAATAAACTATTTACAGTTATTTATATCATCTCAAGATTTAGAAATAATTTATTTCATTGAAGTAAAAGAATTGAATTTATTGATTTACAGAAAGAAAATTTTGAAAAAATAAATAATTTTTTATGTGAATTAATATTTATTGAAAATAATAAATCATAATAATTTCTATGAAAAGATTTATAGATTATAATGCAAAGCTTAAAGAAAGAACAAAAGAGCTTCAGAAAGCTATGACTGTTCCGGAGAAAAAATTGCGGTTTGATTTCTTTAAGAAATTAGAACAAATCTATAATACAAAAAATTTGCTTTTTGTGGAAAAAGGCTAAAATAAAATATATAAAATAATTTTTTAATATTTCAAAAAATATGAAAGAAATAGATTGAAAAAAATATTATGATTCAGATGAATTAGATAATATAATATATTCTTATATCAGAGAAACTGCACAAGAATTAAAACTAGAATTAGCTCAAAAATCAAACAAATTAAATTCTAAAAAATTAGAATATGTTTAATTTATTTTTTGAAGAAAATACTAACTTAGAGTAAAGATATATAACAGAAATTGAATTTTTCAAAAAGTAAATTAACTAAAAAACTCCCGCTTCGCGAGAGTTTTTTAAATTCTTCAAAACCTAACACAAATAAGCTCTACTCATAAAATTTGCTCTTTGAAATCTATAATTCCAGTATCTTCTCATCAAGCTCAAAATATCGAGATTAGTGGAATCAGATGTTCGTGCCTAGGATGAGAATAGGAAGCTCATGCTAGAGATTTCCAGTTTAGGATTTTTTCTTTTCTCTCTGGATTTGGAAGCTCTAAAATCTTTTCTATTTCTGAATCAAATTTAATAGATTCTTCAAGTCATTTCTGAGAAAAAAATCCATTCATATTGTGAAAACTCATACCACTTCAGATAATTAGTCATCATAATTGCCTTAAATTAGCCAAAGCTTCTCATAATTTGTAATGATAGAGCTCGTCTAAATTATGATTTATAGAAATCTGAATAATAGGAATTTTCGCATTTGGAAAAGCTAGCATAAGCGGAACAAAACTAGCATGGTCATAATCAATATTATCTCAAGAAATAGCTGTGATTCAATGATTATTTAATAATTCTATTATTTGCAAAGCAGTTTTCTTGTCTGATTTTGCATTCCAAGTTAGATTGTAAGTATTAGCTGGAAATCAGTAATAATCATAATTCAATTTTGGATTTTCATTTGTCATCACTACTATATTTTTCGCTTCAAAATGAGATGAAATCAAAACTACAAATTTAGCTTCATCTTCATATTTTTTTCAAATATTTGCTATATAATTTGCAAGTTTTTTGTATCATAAATCATTTGCATTTTCTTCCATAAATGGCCAAGGACCTCATCCGTGAGCCAGAAAATATGTTGGCAATTTTTTCATATTTAAGCTATTAATTCTAATAATTCTTTTTGGACTTCTTCTTTAGTTCATCCTGCTT
>JAQVPN010000120.1 GCA_028702055.1 Candidatus Altimarinota bacterium
ATAAAGTTTTTTTTGTTACAGTTAATAAAGCTCCTACTTTATTTTCAATTCATTTTTTAGAATATTCTTCATTTATTTTTTTTATCCAATAAGTGACTTTTTCAAATGAATTTCATTCATTAAAAGTTCTATTATAATTATGAATTTCTTCATCTCAATCTAAACTAGTTGAAATATGTACATTATGAGAAATTAAATAAGCTAATTTTTCATCATCCATTAAAGTTAAATTAGTAACCAAAGCAAAAGTAACAGTTTTCTTTAAATGAAATGCCTTTATTTCAGCATATTCAACTATATATTTAACTATATCCCAATTTACTAAAGATTCTCATCATTGAAATTCAATAGTTATATTTGGGTTTGATGTATAAAAAATAGTATCTACTACTTTTTTAGCTATATCTTCTGTCATATCCATCTCAGAAGCAGTCATTGGAGCTACTCGAGCATGACAATATTTACATTTATGATTACATCTAAGAGTTGTAACAATAATATGAAGAATTGGTCAATATGCTAAAAATTGATTTTTTCTAGCATAATATAAACTCATATCTTTTGTATAAGTATCTGTTTTAATAAATTTTTTTTCTAAAAGTTCATTAAATTTGTCTCAAGAATTTAAGTTTCATAAAATGAAGTCATTAAATTCGTTTTTAGTTAAAAAAGAATATTTTCAAATATCATTTGTGATAAGATAATCATTTTCAAATTTTTTAAATCTGAAAAATCATATTTTATCATTTTTAAGTGTTTTTATATTTTGTAAATCTAACATAATATTTGTTTGTAAAAACTAATTTGCTTCGTTGTAAAGTCATACAACATAATTCATAAATTCATTAAATATTTCATTTATATCATCATCGTTTGATTCTATAATTATTTCTGAATTTAAATATGAAATTTTAACAAAATCAATAAAATCAATTATTGCTTTATTAATTAAATCAATAGAATAAATATCATTATCTATTTTGAAACTTTTCTTTAACATTTTTTAAATTATTAGTATCTAAATCAATTTTAGGTTCTTCTATTTCAATAGAAGATGTTTCTTCTTCTATTTCTCTCAAAATTCTTTCAATTTCAGCCTCATCTATTTTTAATTCTGGATCATTTTCTATTTCTCTCAAAATTTCATCTATATCTTTATCAAAATCTATTTGATTTTGTGTATTAGTATCAAATTCTACAAAATTTTCATCATCTACACTATTTGCAATAGCTGATCATATTATCATTTCTCTTATTATTTTATTTTCATGTTCTAATTTATCTCTAAGGTAAACAGATAATAATTCATCACTAAATTCTCAAATAATTTTTTCACTACTTTCCAAAATTCAATTTTTCTTAGAAAATTGTAATATAATATTAAGATTATTATCTAATTTAAAGAAAAAATATCATTTATCTAAAAAATTATAAGCGGCCTTTAATACTATATCTTTATTAAAGATATTATTATCTATTAAAAGTTCAAATTTTTCTCATTCTTTTTTCACTAAAAAATGTTCCATAAAAAAATATTATTATATATAATAAATTATCTAAGATAGATAATACTTTTTAATGTCTAAAAATCAAGTTTTAATTAAACAAGAAAAAGCCTTTTAAAAAAGGCTTTTTCTTGTTTAATTTGAAAATCATTTCGGTGGATTTGTTTGAATTAAAGAGTTGTAAATAATTACAACATTATTAGAATTATTATTATTTAATGATTTATTTGATTCCCATCAAATATTAAATCTTCTTAAATAATTCAAATCATAAATCATAGCGGTGTCAAAATTTGTAGTTGTTTCTCACCCAGGAAGTATATATTTTCATCAAGCATTAACAGCTCATCATATAGTATTTCTGGTTAATATACTTCATTTAATCACAAGTTGTTTGTCTAAATCATTTGTTCTTTCATCTGTATCTGACATATAAGGAATTCAAGAATCATTTGAACTTATTATTCATCAATCAGCATATATTGAAGATTTTATATATGTTACTCCTGGAGTTATATAAATATTTCATAAATTTGTTTTAGAATTATCATCTCTTGTAACAATTACTCAAAATTTATCTTTATTTAATCATAAGTTATTTTGATCTATTATTAAATTTCAATTTTTTATAATTAATGTTTCTACTCAAGATAAATTTATATCACTAATTTTTTTATCTCAGTTATAATAAATAACTCAATTAACTATTTTTCAAGCTGTTAATCATTTTGTTATAATAGCTGCATTTTTCTTAACTATTGCTCTCATAGTAGATTTAGATAAATCTGAAAAATTTACTATATTATTTATAGTTGCTGATTTTCCAGAAGTCTGAGAAGTTCAAATAATTTTTATTCAAGAAACTCATTTTACTCAAGATAATGATAGTTTATCATCATTATTTGAATCTGTAGATTTATTAACATAATATTTTATATTTTTTCAATCTATAATATAAGAGATAATTGGATTTTTATCTAATATAATAGATGGTGCCGCATCTATTCAATTACTAGTTTTAGCATCAATTGTAAAACTATATTTTAAATTATTGTTTTGTATAGAAAGTGGCTGTTTTATAAATTCATGATTAACAATATCTAATAAATTTATATTATTAGAAAAATCATTTATAGAATAATCTTTTAATATAGATTTTGCTATAATTTCTAAATTCATATTTAAAGATGGTCAAATTTCTAATTTTTTATTAGCATTAGTTATAGAAAAATCTGAAGTTATAAATGGTTTTAAAAATGAAATATTTTCATCAATATTTATTTGTTTATTTCAAATAAAATTTCAATCTAAATTATACTTCTTAAAGTTAGAATAAAATGTTATATTTTTATTTCAAGGGGAATAAGATTTTACACTAAAACATAATTTAGAATCATTAAATGTTTTATTATATAAATTCAATCCTTCTCAAATATTATTAATTTGATCTAAATAAAATCAATTTCATAATATATCAACATCAATATCTCACAAATCATTATATTTATTTCAAAATGAGTCTGTAATATTCTGACAAAAACTATAATTATCTAAATTATTAGCGAATCATCAATTTCAGTTTTTTTCTAAAGTTCAAACTTTTGTATATTCGTAATTTGGAGCTACAATTAAAGGAAATGAGTAAGTTCAAACTATTTGATCTCAAGAATAAAGTATTAATTCTGCTCAATAATTTCAAATTTTTGTTAATAGATTATCAGATCAATTTAATATTTCAAAATCATTAAAATTTAGTATTCAAAAATCTCAAACACTTGTTTTTTTAGTTATATTTATTTTTTTCTTTAAATAAGTTAATTGATCTCGTTTTTTTAAAGTAAATTCAATAGAATCAACTCCAATTTTATTTCATCAAATTTCTCAAACTTGTGAATATTTTAATCAATCTAAAGTAATTTTATCTGTTGAAAAAATTTTAATAGATCAATTATTTGATTCTGAACAAGCTCAATTAAATTTTTGACATTCTCAATTTACTTTTACAGGTCAAGAAAATTTAGGTTCAATTATTCAACTTAAAGTTCAATCAAAAGAATCTACATTAATGTTTTTATCTCAATCAGAATATTCTTCTTGATTACATCATAAATCAACAGAATATAATTTAACTTTAGTAGTAGTATAATAATGTTGAGTATAATC
>JAQVPN010000121.1 GCA_028702055.1 Candidatus Altimarinota bacterium
TAATAGGACAACCATAATTATTTTTATCTCCATAAATTAATGGACATTTATCATTACAATCAGTTACTCAATCAATATCACTATCTATAGAACAAGTTTTCATATCAAGTACTTTTATCATAACACTTGAACTTCATTTTTGTCAATCATCACAAACTACATCAAGTGTAGTTTTATAAACTCAAGGTGTTTTATAAACATGTTCAGTTTGTTTTCAAAAAGCAGTGTAAGAATCTCAAAAATTCCAAGAATAAGAACAATTTACATCATCAGGTTTTGATATAATTGAATCAAAATCAACATCTAAATATGCATTTCAAATAATTGGATTTGCTATAATATCAACAGATAAATTAGTATTTTTATCATTTGTTACAAGTAAATTTGATATAGAGATTCGTTTATTTCAACATTTATCAGTAACAATAAGAGTAATCTTCCGATGTCATAAATCATTAAATTTATAGTTATCTATATAATCTCAATAAATTATATCTGAAGATGCAGTATCTTCATTGTAAAGTTGCCGAACAATTGATTTTTCATCAACTCATAAATCACAAGCTCATCAAATAATTGGTTTTAAATCATAAGTATTTTCTTTCGTATTTTTTAAATCTGAATTAGAACAAGTTTTTGTTTTATTACAAGATTTATCAAGTATATCAAAATCTAATGCTAAATTTAAGTCATTATTATAATTAACAGGATTACAAGAATTTGCTTTAAAAAGTATATAAGCCCGTTTTAAAAATTCTTCTTTTGTTATAGCCTTTTTAGGATTCAGATTTCAATTAGAATCTTTTTCAATCAATTTATATATTTTTTGATTTCAATTTACATCATATTCAACTAAGCTATATTCAAGTGCTTTTTTAAAATATCAATAAAATGTATAGATAGATCAGTCATCTAATTTAGCTTTAACATCATTTGATAAATCATCTTTTATAACTCACGACTTAATTTGATTTATTATATTATTAGAATCTTCTACAGAAAAAATAGATGATTTTCTGAGCATTATAGCTAATGCTTCTTCCCTAGTAATATTATTATTTATACAAAAAGGTGATTCTCCAGATTTTGTAGTTCAATCATCACAAGTATATGATTTATCATATCAAACAACAAAATCATTATCTTTTCAATCAGATATACAATAAAAATTTTTATTATATTGTTCTACATCAAAAAAAGGAATTGTTCAAGAATATTTTAAAATTAAAGGACTTGGAGTATTTGGTTGTATACATTTTCTACAATTAACTTCCATAGTAATTCAAACAAAATCATCTCTTTTTATAAGAGAATAAGGATTAAATTTTGAATCTCGTTCTGGACTAATCATTCACTTATCATAAAGACTTTGAAGCTCATTATAATATTTATAGTTTTTATCTATATCAGAAAAAACATTTTCTATATTTTCAGCAAAACTTATCTTAAAAAATAAAGACAGTATTATAAATATTAATATTTTTGTTTTTTTCATATATTTTTATTAGTATTTTCTTTCGTATTTTTATTTTAAAATAAATTTAATAAAAATCAAAATTATTTTTTCTTTGATTTTCTTAATTCTATAATTGTATCTCTGAGTTCTCGAGCTTTTTCATATTCCATATTTGAAGATGCTACTCACATTTCAAATTCTAATTTTTTTATTTCTTTTTCTATACTTTCTATATCAAGAGAACTATAATCTCTTTTTTTAGTATTTATTCACATATCTTTTATTTCAGAAAATATAGTTGTTGGAACTATATTGTGTAATTTATTATAATCTGATTGAACTTGCCTTCTATAATAATTAAGATTTATAGCTTTTCTCATAGCTTCGGAAACTACTAATCTTTCTTCGTTTAACCATTTTGCATTATCAAAACGAGTAAGCTTTCCAAGAGCAAAATTTTTAACTTCTGATTCTATTTCACACCCCAGAGTGCCTTCTCTTGCTTCGCAATTCACCTTGTCTTTTTTTATTTTATATTTTTCAGTATACATTATAACTTTTCAATTTGCATTTCTTCGAGCTCTTCAAATAATTTGAATTAAGGCAGATTCAGATCTTAAAAATCATTGTTTATCAGCATCAACTATAGCAATTTTTGATACTTCTGGTAAATCTAATCATTCTCTAAGTAAATTTACTCAAACTATAACATCAATTTTCCCTGTTCTTAAATCTTTAAGTATTTCAAGTCTTTCTAAAGTTTCTATTTCACTATGTAAATATCTAGCTTTTATACCATTTTCAAGTAAATAATCATTTAATTCTTCTGAAGATCTTTTTGTAATAGTAGTAATTAACATTCTTTCGTTTTTATCTATTACTTCTGAAAGATTTTTCATAATATCATCAACCATATACTCCATAGCTTTTATTTCTATTTCTGGATCTATAAGCCCAGTAGGTCTAATAACTTGAGGAACAATCCTATTTGTTTCTGAATCTTGCCATTTTTTAGAATCACTTGCATCAAAAGCCCAAAAAGCTTCTGGATTATCACTAGAATGTTCTATTTCAAAAGTTGATGGAGTAGCTGAAACAGCTACAACTTGACCAAGTTTTGACTCAAATTCTTCAAATCTAAGTGGCCTATTATCCATAGCTGATGGTAATCTAAATCAATTTTCTACTAAATTAGTTTTTCTTGCTCTATCTCAAGCATACATTCCTCAGATTTGAGGAATAGTCATATGTGATTCATCTATAAATGTTATAAAATCATTTCAAAAATAATCTATTAAAGTAGCTGGAGCTAATCATTCTGCTCTTCAATCAAGATAACGAGAATAATTTTCTATTCAGTTAACATAACCTACTTCTGTCATCATTTCTATATCATATTCAACTTTTGATTTTAATCTTTCGTATTTTAATGTATCTCAATTTTCTTTGAAAAAAGCAAGTCTTTCATCTAGTTCTTTTTTTATTTGCGGAACTATTTCTAAAATTCTATCTTTTGTTGTTACTGTATGTTTAGCTGGAAAAACAGTTATCATATCAAGATATTCATAAATTTCTCAAGTTAAATAATTTCTTCTTGTTATTTGAGTAAGTTCATCTCACCAAAATTCCATAGTATATATAGTTTCTTCACTTGATGGAAATATTTCCAAAACATCTCATAAAACTTGAAAAGTTCCTGGTTTAAAATCAGCAAAAGCCCTTTTAAATTGCATATTAACCAAATCTTTTAAGATTTCTTCTAATTTATAATTTTCTCATGTTTTAAATTCTAAAACAGAAGCTTCATAAGCACTTATATCTCAAATACCATAAATACAAGAAACAGAAGCTACTATTATTACATCTTTTCTAGTAAGAAGAGAAACAGTTGCCGCATGTCTAAGTCTATCAATTTCTTCGTTTATTGTAGCTTCTTTTTCTATATAAGTATCTGTTTTTTGTACATAAGCTTCTGGTTGATAATAGTCATAATAAGAAACAAAATAATGGACTGCATTATCTGGAAAAAATTCTCTGAATTCTCAAGCTAATTGTGCCGCAAGAGTTTTATTATGAGCTATAATTAATGTTGGTTTTTGAATTTTTTCAATTAAATTAGCCATCGTAAAAGTTTTTCAACTTCATGTTACTCACCAAAGAGTTTGGTATTTATGTCAATTATTTATA
>JAQVPN010000122.1 GCA_028702055.1 Candidatus Altimarinota bacterium
AATAAATTTATCAGCTGTAGTATAAGCTATAACTTTATCTTTGAATTTTTTTGTTATACTATTTCAAGTAGCTTGAAGTAAATGTGTTTTACCAAGTCATACATCTCAATAAATATAAAGTGGATTGTAAGCTTTACCTGGATTACGACTAACTGCTTCACATGCTGAATGAGCAAGTTGATTATCAGGTCAAACTATAAAATTATCTAAAGTATATCTATCATTTGAAACTTTTACATTTTTTGGAAAATTAATTTGGTTTTTATCTACTAAAGGATTTTCTTCTTCTTTATGAGTTTTCTTTTTTGTAGATTCTTTATATAAATTAACACAATCAACAACATTATGATTTGATGGATTTTCAATATTTGGGTCAACTTGAAAATCTATTCTTTTTATATCTGGGAATTCTTTTTGTGTTTCTGCTAATAGTTCATCATAAAATTTTGCTGCTAAATTATCTCTCATAAAATTTGAAACTACTCAAAATATTATTTCATCTCAAGTTATTTCTAAAATAGTCATTTTTTTAAAATAAACTAAAAAATCTTGTTTTCTAAGTTTTGTAATTAAAGAAGAAATTATAGATTTAAGTTTATAGTATTTTTCCATTTTTTTGCAAAAGTAAGCAAATAAAATATCAGTTTTTAACAATTTTTATGGACTTCAATTTATTGCTAAAATAATTAAAGTCAAATACAAATTTTTTATTGACAAAATATTTTGTATAAGTTTTTTATACAGTTTTTCTAATATTTATGTTAAAAACTAGATTATGTAAGAAAAAATAAATTTGAAAAATTGATTTTTTCTTATACACTTCCTATAAGAATTTAATATTTTTATTAATTAATTTTTAACAAAAATGAAGAAAAAACACATAATTTGGAGTCGAATTTGATTATTAATTTTCATTATATTTATAATTATTTTTAAGTACAATTTTAATAATAAATCTATATTTTTTTCTTATCCTTGAACAAAAATAGAATTTGCTTGAGAAAAAGTTCCTATGGATTCAAATTATTTTTTTAATCAAGAAAGATTTGATAAAGAATTTTTTATAACATCTTACAATATATATCAAGTAATTTTATATATAAAAAGATCTCCTTTATATATGCCATATATAGAAAAAAAATTAAAAGAAAACGATATTCCTGACGATTTTAAATATCTTGCCATAGCTGAAAGTGCTTTACTTAATAATGCTTTATCTACAGCAACTGCTGCTTGAATTTGGCAATTTATGCCTGATACAGCTAAAAGATTTTGACTTAGAGTTGATGATAAAGTAGATGAAAGATATAATGCAGAAAAAGAAGCTGATGCCGCTATAAAGTATTTTAAAGTTTTATATAAAGATCTAAAAGATTGGACTCTTGTAGCTCGAGCTTACAATAGATGAGAAAATGGTATAAAAAATGCTATGGAAAAACAAAAAGTAAGTAATTTTTATGATTTATATTTAAATGATGAAACTTCAAGATATGTTTTCAGAATACTTGCTATAAAATATGTTATGCAAGATTATGAGTCAAAAAAATGGGTTATAGATAAATTAATTTGAGATAAATATTATCCTAGTGAAACAAAAACCATAAAAATAAATAAAATTGATGATTTATATGATTTTGCTTCTAAAAATAATACAAATTATAAAAATATAAAATTATTAAATCCTTGGATTATTTGAGATAGTCTTCCTGAATGAAAATGGGAAATAAAAATTAATAAATAAATATGTTAGATTACGAATTTTTATACATAATTTCTATACCAATTTATATAGTTTTTCTTATAATATTGATATTAAAGAAAATAAATCTAAATAAAATTTTACTTAATTCATTTTTCTATTTTTATATTGTTTCATTATTAGCTATAACAATTTTTCCTATACCAATAAAATGATTGAAGGAAATTTGAATTTACTGATGACAAAATAATAATTTTATACCTTTTGCTTCAATTATAGAAATATGAACAAATGAAAACTTAAGTAATTATATAAAAATAAAACAGATTTTATGAAATATAGTTTTATTTATACCAATGTGATTTTTTGTTCCATTTATTTGGAAAAAATACATTTTTATAAAAAAATCTATATTTGTATGACTTATTTCATCGTTATCAATAGAAATAACACAATATATAATTTCATTAATTCTTTGATTTAATTATAAAAGTGCTGATATAGATGATATATTACTAAATACTATATGATTTATTTTTTGAATTATATTATTTAGATTATTTCATAATTGATTTCTAAATAAAGATTATTAAATAACATTTATAAAAAGAAATTTAATTTAAAAAAATAATCTATATCAAAAATTTGATATAGATTATTTTTTTACTTTTCTATCATTTTTCATATAATGCAGCCTTATAAAATAACCTTTACAAAAAATATATGAAAAAAAATGATATAATAGAAAATTTAAAAGTAGAAAAACTAGTTTTTGGTGGAAAATGATTTACTAGAATGCCCGACGGAAAAGTAATTTTTATTACTGGATCTGCTGTTCCTGGATCTATAGTAAATGTCAGAATTATCAAGAAAAAAAGCTGATTTATAGAAGGTCAAATTATAGAAACTGTGAAAAAATCTCCACTTGAAAAAGAAGCTAATTGTGATATTTTTGGACTTTGTGGTGGTTGTAAATGGCAAACTATTCCTTATGAAAAACAATTAGAAATTAAAGATGAACAAGTAAAAGAAAGTCTTTTTCATTTAGCTAAATATCAGGAAAATATAAATATAGAAAAAATTGAAGCTAGTCCTATGGTTTGGGGATATAGAAACAAAATTGAATTTTCTTTCGGTAAATTTATTTCTGATAAAATGCAAATAAGAGAAAATTTCAATGTATGATTTCATAAACAAGCAGAATTTTCTAAAATAATTGATTGTTCTTATTGTCATCTTATTGATGAAAAATCTAATCAAGTTTTTAATAAAATTAAAGAATTTGCAAAAAATACATGACTTCCAGTTTATGATCAAATGAGACAATCTGGGTTTTTTAGGCATTTAATTATTAGAAAAACTCATTTTACAAATGAAATGATGATAATTCTTGGTTACAATCCTAAATATGAAAATTGAAATTTTGACTTAGATTCTGTTAAAAATTTCTTATTATCTTTAACAAAAGACTTTACTGAAATAAAATCTATTTATCTTACTTCAAATGCTAATTTAGCTGATGTGGCTCTATGAGATTTAGAATTAATTTATGGAAATCCTGTAATTGTAGAAGAATTACTTGGATTAAAATTTGAAATTTCTCCAAAAAGTTTCTTCCAAACAAATAGTACTTGAGCAGAAAAATTATATTCTATAGTTCTTGATTATGCTGATAAAGAAAATTTAAAAAATTCTACAGTTCTTGATTTATATGCAGGAACTGGAACTATTGGTATGACTTTTGCTCCATTTGCGAAAGAAGTTTATAGTGTAGAAATGGTTACCGATGCTTCAAAAGACTGAGAAAAAAATGCTACATTAAATAAAATTTCAAATATGAAATTTATCAATGCAAAAGTTGAAGATTTTTTAAAAGAATTTACATTAGATTGAGAAAAACAAGCTGATTTATTAATCATAGATCCTC
>JAQVPN010000123.1 GCA_028702055.1 Candidatus Altimarinota bacterium
CTACTCATATTCCCTGTTCATGGAATTCCACTAGTCCAATTAGATCATTGATTAACTAGATTATCTGCAATTATTTTCCATAATCCCAAAGTAAGTAATTTTCAATTTGATATTGCTGATCAAGAACTATCTACCAATTGTGTTGCACAAGCATTTTGTGCCTCATTTCTGGAAATATAAGTAACTGGATTTATTCATAATTTACTTGTAACCATTCAAGGACAAGGATTTATATTAGAATCTGTTAAACTTGTACATTTCCATCACAAATATGTTGCATCTTGAGTCCATCAAGCTGTATTATATGGAGTCATTTCATATTTTGCTACACACCATCATTTTGTTTGTGAATCAATATTTTCAGAACCTGGTATATATATAAATCAACTAGGACAATATAAACTCATACTACATCATGTATTTGTAACTGCTCAAGTATTTGAAAGTATTTGATAAGATCAACTTCATATCGATCTTCAAGCTTCATATATTTCTAAACAAGAACTATATCAAGGATATTGTGGATAAGATATTTGAGATTCTGAAAAAATTGATGAAAAACTTGTTGCTGTAGATATTGGAGTTTTTTGATCTGAATTATAAGGTAAGTTCATAGTTCAATTATTAACTATAAATTTTAATCTATTTATATTACCTTGTGTTGTTCAGCTTGCAATTTCTACATTATTTGTGGCTCAAGTTGAAATAGCTAAAATTAAAGTTGGTAAAATATCTTTTGAAACAGTAGCATAATCTCATACTAAATATGCTTTATCCTTTTGAGTATCATCTTCTGCAATTAATGTCGCTCGTAGTTGATAATAATTTTTATTTGAATTTACAGAATAAAAATATGGAATTTTATAGTCTGGGTCAGTTGGTTTTGTTTGTAATTCTGTAGAATAAACTTTATCATTCATAAATCATTGATAAGCAACAACATTTGAACTTCAACTATTAACTATATTAAAATAATCTCATGGTAATGGATAAACTCATGTTTTTAATTTATGATTTTTAAGTGAAATAAGTAAATTTCATAAATCCGTAGTTCTTGTTGTATTTTTTGCAGATCAAACCTGAGAATCATAAGACATAATACCAACTGTTGAAAGTATTATTAAAATAGTAATAACAACTATTAATTCAACAAGAGTAAATGCTTTATTTATATTTTTCATAAAAAATTGTTAATATTTATTTTACTAGTTCTATAGTTTTAGAATAATAACTTCATTTTGAAATAATTATATCTTGTCACAAATATTTAGTTACTCATCATATTTGTTTTATAGGGTTAGAATATATTAAATTTCAAAATGTATCATATATTTTTATTCAATATGTCAAATAATCCATACTTGATTTTGTCGCTATAGTATTGTCATAAGATAAAAATAATGCTATATTTTTATCTGAAAAATTAATTTGTTTTGCTAAAGCTCATGATGAAGTAATTCATATATCTGTTAAATATCAAACACTTCAAGTAGGAAAAGATAATTCAAATCAAGTAAGATATTTCAATTCTCATCATGAATTATACAAATTATTATCAAATTCCATATATTTTAATTTTGCTGTATTATCTAAATCAATATATATTTTTCAAACTCACAAATTTCAAATTTTAGTAATATCTGAATAATTAGAAGTATTTATAAATGAGGAATTTTTACTATTATACCAAAAAACATTATTATAATCAGTTTTTGTTTTTACATATCACTTTATATTTGAATAAACTCAAGTTCATGAATTTATAAAATCCTTATTAACAATATCAGATTTTGAATTAATATTTTTAAATAATTTTGTATCAAAATAATTATATTGTAAATTTGAAATAAAAATATTTTCTTTATTCACTATTATCAAAGCTAAAATTGATACTAATAAACTTAAAATCACAGCATAAAACAATATAATTCAAGATTTATTTCTTACTTTCATGATTATTTACAAATTAAGATTTACATGAATTAATTTAGTCATATCATAATCTATATTACTAATATTAGATCATTCTAAATTAGGATAATATTTATCATAAAAATTTATATTAAAATCAAAAATATGATTTGGTGAAAATTCCTTCAAAAAAAAATCAGAAACAAATAAATTTGGATAAACAATTCAAGCGTTGTATAGTGATGTATATATAGTTCAAGAATTTGAAATAATAGTATTTATTTGAGTTTGTTTTAATGGAAAATATCAAAGACAATTATTTGAATAAATTCAAGTTCATGAAGCTAATTTCGAATCTAATCATGTTTTATTATTACAATCATAAACTCATATGATATATCATGAAGTCAATCAAGAATCTGTGAGTATCAAAGTATCATATTTTCAAGGACTTGTAATTATAAATCATGAATTGTATAAATTTGATGAATAACTGATTTTTGTTATAAAATCTTTTACATCATTGTATATTTCAACTTTTCTTTTAGAAAATTCAATACTATCACTTATATTAAAATAAAGCATAGTAAATCATGTTATCAAAAGAGTTGTTATGGTAATAGAAATTAATAATTCAACTAAAGTAAAAGCATTTTTTTTATTTTTTAGCATATTTATTGAAAAAATAATTAAAAAATATATAATTTTGATTATATATTTTTTATATAAAAAACAAAATGAAAAAAACTAAAAAAGCGGAAACTCTAGTTTCTATATTAATATGAGTTTTTATACTATCACTAATATCTATATGAGCTATAAAAATTATGGAATATGATAAACAAAAAACTATAGAATATGACAAAATAAATAAGATTTTTTTACTTGAAGCAAACTCAAATAATTTAATAAAAAAAATACCTACTTCTCAATTTTGAGAAAAACAAGTATTTTATTTATACAAAACCTGAAGTCAAATACTAGCTTATTCTTGAATTTCAAATGACTATATAAAATATATTGATGAAGATTGAAATACTATAAATACCTGAACTTATAAATGATATATATATACTAGGTTATTTATAATTGACAAAGATACTAGTACAAGTCAATTAGTAAAATGAGCAATTAAAGAATTAATAAGAAAATAATATATTACAAAATTAGTTATTTTATTTTAGAATTTCATCATTCATTTTTCAAACATTCAACATTTATTAAATCAACTTTATTTTTTTCTCATTCATAAACAGAAAATGGTTGACAAGCTTGTTTTGCTCTTTCAATAAGAGCTTTTATTGTATCAGTTTGTCATGCAGTATATGAAGTTTGCATGACACTTATTTTAAATTTAGTATAAACATCATAAGAGATATAAGCTACTGATATAAGTATCCATAAACCAATAAATATTTTTGTAAAAGGGATATTTTTCATAAGTATTATTTTATTAATTAAAATTATTATTATCTTAGTTCATAAATTCGATATCAAGATAGTCATTCAGAGGAAACTGAAATTACATAAGTTGCTCCATTAGGTATTATAATAGATCATACAGCATAATTTCATCCTCAACTATTACTATTAAAACACAAAGGTATAGACAATCAATTTATTGTTATATTTAATCCAGCTGTAGAAGCTGCATTTCTCCAAGCA
>JAQVPN010000124.1 GCA_028702055.1 Candidatus Altimarinota bacterium
ATTATTATTTGAATAGTCATTAAAAGAGAAGATAATTTTGTTATTATTTTCAAGAAGAGAAGAAATTTGAAATTTACTTAAGTTTTTGCTGGCTGAATATGTATAGTAGTTTGAATCTTTAGGATCTTTAAAAGTTCAAGAAAGTTTTAATTTATTAATAATTCAAGTTCAGATATTTCATTGGTATGAAACTCAAGTAATATCAACATAATTATCAGGAAGAGGAAGAGTTTGATTCTTTGTTTTATATATATTTAGAGAACTTTGAATAGTTTTAAGAGATGTAATTCTATTACTATCTCTAGCATCTGATGTATATCACTGAAAACTCATAAATCATATTGTTGATAATATACTTAATATTACTATTACTACTATCAATTCTACTAAGGTGAAGGCTTTGATTTTTTGTAGTTGCATATATAAATTATTTTAATAATGTAAAAATTAATATTACTTGTGTATTTTACATTATTAAAACTTAAAATCAATGCTTGCTTTACCAAAAGAAACTAAATAAAAAAATCTAGATTTAATCTAGATTTTTTTATTTCTCATAAATATTTTTATGACAATGAGGACAAAGTAATATTTTTGTTTCTTCAAGCATTCATAAATATTCTTTTACTTTTAAAACAACTTCTTTAGGTTCAAAATTAGCTTTAACTATATATCAATCAGCTCACATTTCCAAAGCTTTTTCTATATCTTCTTTAGATCACAAATTAGAAAACATAATAATTTTTGAATTTTTCATGCTTGGAGCAAGATGTCTTAAACTACTAAGAGAATCATATCAATTCATAGAAGGCATCATAACATCTAGTAAAATTAAATCTGGTGTATAATCAGCTATTAATCATAAAGCTATTAATCAATTTTCTGCAATTTTTACATCAAATCACTCTTTTTCAAATTTAATTTTATAAATATCAATTATATTTACATCATCTTCAACTATTAGAATTTTTTTTGTTTCCATTTATATAAAAAATTAACAATTAAATTTTATAGGTAATTTAAAACTAAATTTAGATCAATTTCATTCTTTGCTTTCTACAAATAATTTTCATCACATTCTTTCAATTATATTTTTAGCTATTGAAAGTCATAATCATGTTCAATTTATATCTCTAGTTAAAGAATTTTTTACTTGTCAAAATTTTTCAAAAATTACTTGTTGATTCTCTTTTGAAATTCATATTCAATTATCAATTACATCTACTTGAAAATCGTCAGTTGAATTAGTAAAAACTATATTTATATTTCATCAATTTGGAGTAAATTTTATAGCATTTCACACAAGATTTATTATAACTTGCTTAAGTTTACTATAATCTGCCTCTATTACAAATTTTTCTATTTCTTTTTCAAATTTTATTGTCTGTTTTTTGTTTATTGCTAATGGATTTATCTCTTCAATAACTTCTTTAATAATAGAAATAATATCAACTTCAATGAAATCAAAACTTATTCTTGAAGATTCAAGTTTTGATATATCTAACATATCATTTACCAGATTTATAAGTCTTGTATTTGAATCAAGTATTTTAGATAAATATCATTTTATTTCGTCTGTTACTTCTCAAAAATCACCATCTATCATCATAGAAATATATCATTTTATTGATGTCATTGGAGTTCTAAGTTCATGACTTGCTATATTTAAAAAATCTGATTTTCTATCATCTAATTCTTTAAGTTTTTGATAAGAATTTTTCAATTTTTGTTTAGCTATTTCTAAATCAGTTACATCATTTTCTATTATTATATATTCTTTAATTTTTTTATCTAAATCTAAAATAGGAACAATTGTAGCATTACACCAAATATATGTTCAAAATTTTGTTTTATTTTTTAATATTCATTTCCAAACTTTTTTGGTTTTTATAGCAGTTTCTAAATTTTGACTTGAAGTTTCTATATAAGAAATACCTAAAATTTCATGATAAAATTTATCTAAACTTGTTTTTGTTTCAGTAGCTATAGTTTCAAAATAGATTTCAGATAATAAGGATTTTCAAAAAATTTCGCTTTCAGTATATCATAAAGCATTTATAAAATTTTTACTAAAATATTTTATTTGCCCTTTTGAATCAAGTTTTATAAAATAAGATGAAGTTTCTATGGCTTTTTTATAATTATTAAATTCATTTATAGAATCTACTAATTTTGTTATATCTGATCTAACAGCCATATAATTTATAATCTGTCATTTATCATTTTTCATAGGAACAATAACACTTTTTACCCGATAATAATCTCAATTCTTTTTTCTATTTTTTATAACTCATTTCCATTTTTTCCCAGATTGTATAACTCTCCGCATATTTTCAAAAACTTTTGAAGACATATCTGGATGTCTTATTATATTATGAGATTTTCATATTAATTCTTCTCTTTTATACAAAGAAATTCTACAAAATTCATCACTAACATATTCAATAATTCATTTAGAATCAGTTACTGAGATTATACTCGCTTCATTTACTATATCATTAAATTTTTTAGAGAATGTTTGAAAGAAATCTAGCATAAAATTTTTATATACTTATATAAATTAGTTTAATAATAAGATAATTATTGAAAATATCAAAATTATATTTTTATTGTTCGTTTTCATTATTATCTTCTAATTCTTCATAATAAAAATTTCAATTTCAAAAAACTACTGAAATTTTTTCTGATTTACTAGTTATTACATTTGATATTTTTAACAATTCTTGAAATGTTTTATCATCTATATCTTCAAACATATTTCAGTTATCTCAAGGATTTTGAAATTTTATAATACTTATATCTTTAGTTCTTGCATTAGAATGAAATCATATTTTTACACTTGAATTATTAACTTTATCAGTTATTTTTAAAGCATTATTAATTTTATCCATATTATCTAATAATGGAGTTAGTCTTTTTCCTACTATATCCCTCATTTTTGATTCTGATCATTTAATTTTTCGATCAAGTTTTACTAATTGTTCTGACCTATCTAAATAAGACAATTTCAATTTTTTTAATTCAACATCAAGAAAATTTTTTAACATAGGATCAACTAAAATTCATTTCATATCAGTCATTGCTAATTTTGAAATACTATTATTATATTTATAAATTTCTTCTAATTTATCTAAGAAATTAGCTTTATTATAATCAGAAGATATTAATTTATATTTTTCCACATATTCTTCAAATGGTGGTTTTTCTAGAATTCCATCAATATTTCATATATTTGTTACCTTTTGTGTTTCAAGTATTTCTTTGCTTTTTTTAAAAATTGATTGTTTTGTTATAAGAGAAATATTTAATTGTGGTGATTTTATATATTCTTTTATATCTATATTTTCTCAAACAATTGAAATTGATGAATTGTTATATCATGTTACAATTTGATTAATTTCTACTTTATTAGCTATAATATTTCATCTTGATAATACTTCTATTTTAATATTTTTAGCATAAATTGTTCATAAATCTAAATTTTTTAATTCTAAATCTGATTTTCTAGCATCAATTATAGCATTATTTGAAATAACTCATCAAACAAAAATTTTTC
>JAQVPN010000125.1 GCA_028702055.1 Candidatus Altimarinota bacterium
TATAATATCTTTTTATAAATTCTAAATTTTCTATAACTTTTTCATCAGTTCATGCATCAAGTTCTTTTGGATTAACTGAAAGACTTATAAATCAATTATAATTTGAAGTTTTTAATTTCATTAAGAAGCTTTCAAGTGGTAAATATGAAGTTCATCCTCCAGACATACCAGGTAATAATCATTCTTTAACTCAATTTTTATCACTTAAATATACGTTTTTTAAGCTATTTCCAAGCATAGATTGAGCTTTTAATATATCAGTTCAAGAACTTTTATCTATATTTGAAATATTTAAAACAGTATCTCAAGTTATTTTTTTTATTTCTCATAAAGTATTTGATCTAAATTCAGGAATAACAAACAACCAAAATTTAAGAGGAACATTTTGTATTGCAATACTTAAAGAAGAATCTTTCTTTATTTTAGGTAAATATTTAGTAAACCATTCAGTTTTTTTATCTGTTATATGCGGTGGTGAGAATGTAACAAGTTGACTTCAAAGTAATTTAGCCATTTGAATCATTTTATCAACTTTTTTTTCATCAACTCATTTGTCTTGAGCTGTTATTGATAATACAGGAACTTCAAAAGCATTTGATAAAGTTTTTATATATTCTTCATCAAGTGTATCAAAATTTGATTTGTCTATATCTAAATTTATACCATCATATCAAGCTTTTTTTGCGAATATAAATATTTTATGTAAACCGTAACCTTTTAAACTAGATGTAGATAATAAAAGCATATGTTTTATTTTAATAATTAATTTGTATTATTATACTTTATTTTATGTAAAAAATCAAAAAAATGTAATTTTAATTATTTAATGCTTCAGCTTCTTTTTGTTGTTCTCTTTCTTCTTCTTCAAGTTGATAAAAAATATCTCCTAATTGATCATATCAGGTAATAGTATAATATTTATAATAAGCTAATTCAAAAAGTTGTTTAAATAATAATATTAAACTATTTATTATAGGTAATAATATAAGTAAAACCATTAATTTAGCAAATCATGAAGAAAAAGATAAAAATAGGGAAACACTTATAAAAAAAGTCAGAAATAATCAAACAAAACTTCAATATATTCAAGTTAATATATATTTATAATTATTTAATAATTCGCTTATTATATAAGTTCAAAAAAATAAAATCATTACATGTCCCATAAATATATACATAATATTATCATAAGTTTGAAGTCATGTATAAACATATAATGGAGTTATGAAAATATAAGTTAAAATCATAAAAAATGCTAATTGTCAGTAATGAATAGGTGTAGATTTATATTTATTAGGATCTGTTTTTGTTAGAAAAAAATAAGTGGAAAATATCGCTATACTTGAACCAAAAAATGCTATTAATGAAAGCATAAAAGGGAATATACTATTTGTTCAAAGACCAGCTCTTGTTTTATCAAAAGCATCAGGAATATCAATATATCAAGAAATAAGAAAAACTATAAAAAACATAATTAAACTTCAAACAATTCCTGAAATAAATGCTCAAAGAGTATTTATTCATATTTCTCGTAAACTAATATTTCTAGGTCAAAAAGAATCAATAGTATTTTCTGTTTGCATTTTTTAAAAGTTAGAAATTATTTTTTAAATAAGTGTCATTATCCCTCCTTGGTTGGATAATCTATTTTTTAGATTCTCATATCAAGTACGAGAATGACAAAGAGTCAATTAAATATAGAATTACTCAAATTGTTAAAATTGTATCAGCTAAGTTAAAAATAGCAAAATATTTTATTCATACAAAATCAATTACATAAGAATTAAAAATTCTTTCATATCGATTTGCAATTGCTCATCATAATATTAGTCAAAAACTTAAATCTATCAACTTATTTTTTTTAAGTTTTTCATACTTAAAATAATAAATGAAAATTCAAGTAATTAAAGCTATTGTAATTAATTTTAAAAATATTCAAGTGATTCATATAGAAAAAGCAATTCAAGGATTTTCTATATATTTCAAATATATAAAATCTTTAACTAAAAATATAGTTTCTTCTAAATTTATTTTTGCTAAAAATTTAGTATATAAATCTAGTATTATAGAAATAATTATTGTAAAAATTAATATTGGCATAAAATTATGATTTTTAATGTTATTTATCTTATAAATATTTTTCTATTATTTTTTCTGCTGTATTTAATCAATCTATGGCTCGTGAAGTAATTCATCAAGCATATCAAGCTCATTCTCAAGTTGGATAAATTCAAATAATATTTGATTCACTATTTTCATTTCTTTCAAATTTTAGTGGGGAAGAACTTCTAGCTTCTATAGCAGTTATTATAGCATCATTTGATGCAAATCATGATATTTTTTTATCAAGTTCGGGTAATCAAATTTTCAGAGCTTTTATTATAAAATCAGGTAAACATTCTTCTAATGAAGTTAATTCTATACCAGGTTTATAAGTAGAATTTATTTTTCATAATTTAGTAGATTTTTTTCAAGCAAGAAAATCTCATACAAGTTGAGCAGGTGCTTTATAATCATTTCATCAAGCTAGAAAAGCTTTTTCTTCCCAATATCTTTGAAATTCCATTCAAGCAAGTGGATTATCACTTCAAAAATCATTTTCATTTACTGGAACAAGTATTGCACTATTTGAAATTCAGCTATCTTGAGAATATTCACTCATTCAATTTAAACAAAGTCTTCAATTTTCACTAGATGCTGGAACTACAAATCATCCAGGACACATACAAAATGTATAAATTGATCTAGCATCTTTATTATGATTTACTAATTTATATGAAGCTGTTGGTAATTTAGGATTTATACAAGATTCTCAAAATTGAGATTTATTTATAAGTTTTGCATCATGTTCTATTCTTACTCACATAGCAAAAGGTTTTGCTTTCATATTAAGTCATTTTTTGTAAAGCATTTCAAATGTATCACGAGCAGAATGTCATAATGCTAGAATTAAATCATCAGTTTTTATACTTTCTTTTTCATTTATAATTATTTCTTTAATTTTATTTCCATTTATAATTATATCAGTTAAACAACTTTCAAATCTAAATTCTCATCATAAAGATATTATTTTTTCTCTTAATTTTTTAACCAAAATTCTTAATTTATCAGTTCAAACATGAGGTTTAGCTTCATAAAGTATACTTGATGGAGCTCAAGCTTCTACAAGTTTTTCAAAAACAAATTTACTCCTAGCATCATTTATAAGAGTATAAAGTTTTCAATCAGAAAATGTTCCAGCTCATCATTCTCAAAATTGTATATTTGAATTTGTATTTAATTTTCAAGTATTAGAAAAATCTTCTACATCTTTTATACGATTATCTACATCTTTTCATCTTTCTATTACAATTGGTTTTAATCAAGCTTTAGCTAAAACTAAAGCACAAAAAAGTCCTGCTGGTCAACTTCATATAATTATAGGATTATTTTTTGGATTTTTTGAAATAGATTTTATTTCATATATAAAATTTTCTATTTCTCTTATTCTATGTTTTTTTATCAAATCAGATTTTATATTTTTTATAGAAGCTTCTACATCAAAGATCTGAAGAG
>JAQVPN010000126.1 GCA_028702055.1 Candidatus Altimarinota bacterium
TGAATGCCGGGCTATATCAGAACAAGCATTTCAATCAACAACTACTCAATCAATTGAAGATTTATTATTTGTTCAGTTTACATATTCTCAGACATTTCAAGCTATATCCCAGATATCATTTCAGTTAGATAATTTATGCATTCTTTTATTTCTTCCACTTCAGTTGTCACAATTTGTTCATCATGTGTCTCAATCTAAAACTGTATTTGAACCACAACTAGCACTATCATTTAAGTTTACATTTCATCTATATAATCATCATCAGGCTGATACTAGAGAACCTACTATTCAGTTAGCCCAGTTTTGTGAATTAGCTTCTATATTTCTTGCTATTGTCATCCATTCATTATTTGTGATTAGATGATATCAAGCTCATAAAGCATTACATTCTGTTATAGCTTGTGGTTGTGTTATATTTACCCAAGGTGTTCAAGAACTTCTTGATTCTGCCACCATTGAAGAATTATATGTTGTAGTTCATACATCATTTCCTGTAATTTTTGCTTCATATTTCATTACACAAAAATTTTGTGTCGTAAATATTCAGTCTTTTGGTACTAGTACATATCATGTAGGACAAGTATATGTACAACTTGTTGTTGTAAGTGGTGTTCATCCTGTACATCAGTTTGGTGATGATATCAATACTGTTAAAGGAGCTGTTCCATCTATACTACAAGTTCATGTACTATAGGTCCAGCTTGTACAAGTATTTACTCGAGGAGTTTGGCTTGTTGCTCAACTATTTTCTGTTATTATTCTATAATCACTTCAATTTGTTACATTTAATATTGTTCCACTATTTCATTCTTGTATTGGTGTATTTGTTGTTCAACTTAAATATATTCATATCTTTTGTCAGATTGTATATGGATATCTTCGAGTATAATCTATTGCATTTATTTGATTTATATATTTTTGATTATATGCTAGGTTTTCTTGTTTTTCTAGCATTGCTAGTAATTGATATTTTGTTTTATCTGTACTTACTGAATATGTATAATATTTATTATCTTTAGTATCTTTTGCATCATCACTGATTCTTAATGTTTTTAATACAAGATTAGCTGCATATCATTGTAATGACAATATTCATCAGCTTGAGATATTTGCGAAATCATCTGGATCTGGTAATTTCTGATTTTTCATTTGATAGATTTCTAGTCCTTTTCTTATAACTCATAAATCTGTTTTTCTTTTTGTATCTCTTGAATCTATAGTATATGTTTGAAAGCTCATAAATCATATTGTTCGCAAGATTGCTAGGATCGTTATTACTATTATTAATTTCTACTAAGGTGAAGGCAAAATTTTTCCTTGTAGAGAAAAGGCATTGCCTTTTCTCTAGGTTACTTGTTTTTTGTAGCTTCATAAATAAAAAAGTAAATAAATAAAAATTTCTAAAAGATATTACTTATTTTTATATTTTTGCAAATAAAAAAGCAACTATATTAAATAATTGCTTCATTTTAATTTTTTGACAAACAAAAATGGAGTAATTATCCTTTAGTCGCCAAACTTATCTAGCATCTTTTCGAATTTATCAAAATAGACGGTTGATTTAGATAATCACTCCATCTTATTTTTGATAAACTCATGAAAATATCATTAGTTTAATAATGTTAGATAAATTTGGCATTTTTATTTTATATAAAAACAAAAAAACTCAAAATCTTTTTGAGTTTTTAAAAACTATCTTTTTTGCTTTTCTTCTATTTCAGCTTGCTTTTCGTTTAAATATATCATAAAAGCTTCTTTTTTGAAAAAATATATAAAAGCAAAACTTAAAAGCATAATTCAAGCGATTATATATCACATATAATCTACTATTTTTTCATAATTTGCCGCAAAAACTACTCATATACAAATCATAGTTGAAGACCGAACAATTGAACCAATAACATTGTAAAGAAAAAATGTTTTATGTTTCATATTTGCTCAAGCGAGTACAAAAGGCATAAATGCTCTAGCTACATTATGAAATTTAGCTAAAATTACAGCAAAACTTCAATATTTTTCTACCCAAGATCTCAGATATTTACTTTCAGTTTTTCATATACCAAAATAATCTCAGTATTTATTTAAAAATTTTTCTCAATAATTTTTAACAAGTAAAAATCAGGCTTCGTTTCATAAAATTGCTCAAATAGTTCAAGCAATAATAGTGTAATATATATATTTTGTCCCAAAAAAACCTCAAACAATCATCATTATATTTTGACCAGGAATAACTATTCAAAGAACTGGAAATCATTCTATAGCCGAACTTATTCCTACAATAATATAATTCCAATAACCTAAATTTTGTACTTCATTTTTAATCCACTCTATAGCATCTTTCACTAAATCTGGTCTAAATAAACTTATTATTGTTAAACTTATCATAAGTAAAACGAGAAGTATATTTATAAAATTTAGAATTAATTTTGTAAGTTTTTTTATTGTTTTTTTTATCATCTATTTTTTGGCTTTATTAAAATACTTTTTTTTGATTATAATTATTTTTCTTATAAGTAAAGAAACTTTTTATATAAAAACTTGCTAAAAGTCTTATAATTATGATAGAATATTTTTGTAATTAATTATTAACTATAAATTTATGTATCCACTAAAAATAAACGAAAAATATGATTTGCCAAATTTGGCTAATTTATGGAAAAGATTTACTACTCTTTATACAGGAAATTATATTCCTGGAGATATGAGGATTTGAGTTTGATCACATCCTTGAGTTGATATCGTTCCACCAGTAAAAAATGCTGAAACTTATGCATGTTTAGATGGGGAAGTAATTATGGCTGAAAATAAATGAACTTATTGAAATATTGTAGTTTTAAAACATGAATGAGTTTATGAACCAACAGATTTTTCTAAAAAAACTACACTTTTTTCTTGTTATTTGCATTTATCAGAAATTGATGTAAAAGTATGAGATCAAATTTCAGAATGAACTATAATCTGAAAAACTTGAAATACTTGAAACTCTACAGGAGAACACTTGCATTTCCAAATTGATAGAAATGAAGCTCCTTATCATGCATATTGGCCATTCACTTGAGCTGAACAACAAGCTGCAAAACTTGATTTTATGTGAGCTGTAAATGCAGGACTTGGACTCGATAATGCTAAAAAATATACTATTGATCCATTAGTTTATTTAGATAAGGTAGATGAAGAAAGAGTAAAAAATAATGGTAAAATTAGTGAAATAAAACTTGAAAAAAAAGAAGAAGTTAAAAACATAGAAACAAAAATTGAAACTCCTAAAACAGTTGAAATAAAAACAGAACCAGTAAAAATACCTGATAAAAAAATAGAAGTATCTACATCTACAGAAAAACTTGCAAGTCTTGATTCTGCTATTGATGTAATTAGTTCAGATTGAACTATTTTAAAAAAAAACTAAAAATTTCTAAATATTTTTCTGATATAAAAGATGAAGAAAAATTTGTAGATTTTATAGATAATTTAGCTAAAAAAGATATTATTTCTTGATTTGAATGAAATATTTTTAA
>JAQVPN010000012.1:0-6631 GCA_028702055.1 Candidatus Altimarinota bacterium
TCAAGTAGAAGTATCTATATCATTTCATTCATTTAAAAATAAATTGATTTTATTTGCTGTTACTGATAATGAAGCAATACTCATTCAAATTTTTGGATTTTCTAAACTTATTCAGCTTATATTAGTTGTATTTGCCATATTTTCAGATGATACAAGTTCTATCTTATCAAGTTTTCAATTAGAATTTGTATCATAAACATTTACATGGGTAAATCTAGGAGAAGCTTTATCTATAGATGATTTTGTTACATTAGCTAAATTATTTCAAGCAATATCAGTAACATAATTTCAATTATATATTAAATCTGGTGTAGAAGCTGTAGTTCCAGTATTTGAAAAATGTAATTCATAAGTTTTACTATCTGAAGCTGGAACAAGTGAAACAGAATTTATAGTAGAACCTGGAATAGTAAATCAAGATCAAGTTACTCAATTTACAAGTTCACTAAATTTAACTATCATACCATCTATTTGACCATTTGTATCAAAATCTCGAGTTTCTACTGAACTTATAGTAGGTGGAGTACTATCAACTATAAAAGGATTACTTATAACACTATTTCATACATTTCCTATATTATCTGCTGAAGTAATTCTTATACGAGAAGATGTATCAAGAGTAGCAACTGTCCAATTATATGTTCAATTATTTGCTAAATTGTCAGCAATAAGTACATAAGAAGTTCAATTAAAATATTCTAATTTTATAGAATTATTATTAAGTCATGCTCAAGAATCACTTAAAGCTCAAGTGTTCCAAGTTATATTTAAATTACTTCATCATTTTTTTATTCAAGATGTATCAAATGTAAATAAACCATCAGTTATATTTGGTCAAGTTGTATCTTTTATTATTGTTACTATTCGTGAAGATGAATTATTTGTTTTATAAGCTTTATCATAACTTATAGCTTTAAAAGTATAATTCTGATTATCATCATCTGATAATGGCATAGCAAAATTATAAGTCCAATTAGTATAAGAATCCGAAGAATTTGTATTTAATAAAACTGAAGTAATAGAAGAAAAATCTGAAGAATTCCAATAATTACTTCATTTTTTAATTTCTGCTTTTACACTTGATAATCCAGACAAATTATCACTTGAAGTTCAAGATAATAAAACATTTCAAGAACTATAAATAGTTACAGGATTTGATATATTTATATTTGGTCAAGTAAGGTCTCAAAAATATGTAATTTGTGGTATTGTAGTAGAATTTCATACAACATCAGTTCATTTTATCTTTAATTTATACGTATCTGATTCTATTATTGTAGGATATATTGTCATAGAAAGATTATATATAGCTCAAGTTGAACTAGATATATTATTAAATATTTCTGAACTAGAAACCCAAGAAGATCAATTCCAATATAAATTTTTTGATTGATTATAAAATGAATAATAAATGTTTCATCAAGCTAAATTTGTATCTGAAATAACAGAAGTAATATCAATTCAAGAATTATTTACATATTTATTTGTTTGAGGAGTAGAACCACCATTTCCAGCATATGAAACATTTATAGCTGGAGCTGTTGAATCTATTTCAAAATTAGAATCGCTTACATCAAAAGATTTATTCCCTACATTATCGACAGCTTCTAATTTTATTTTTATACTAGATGAATTTATTGAAGATGGAACTAACCAACTATATATTCAATCATTGCTTTCTGAAGTAGCTATTTGAGTATAATTGGTTCATCAATCAATAGAATAATACAAAGTAATTGGATTTGTAGCTAGTGATATATTATCTGTTACAGATCAAGCATTCCAAGTTATAGAAACAGTATTTCATCATCTCAATTTTTCTCATCAATTTGGAGAAATTATAGTGTTTGATGGTACAGTTGGAGCTACTTTATCTATAGAAAATACTGGTGTTTCATTAGATGAAGTATTTCATACTTTATCATAAGCTGAAATTTTAAATTTATAATTAGATCAAGAAGTTACTCCTGATATATCCCAATTATAAGGAGATGAATTAACTCATGTTCAAATAGTAGTCCAAGAAGAACCTCAATTAGAACTATATTCATATTTTAAATAGCTTAATCGATCATTATCACTTGCTCAAGCATAAACTATTGGTAAACTATTTCAACCATAAATAGAAGAACTCGGTGAACTTATAGTTGGAGCTACTGGTAGAGTATTATCAACTGTTATTGATGTTAAAGTAGTTCAAGTATTTATTCAAGATATATTTGTAGCTGTAAATTGAACTTGTTTAACTCAACTATTTCATATAGCTGAACCAGATGTAAATGTATAAGTAGCTATATTAGATGAATAATCACAAGTAACACCTGATACAGGAGAAGAACAAGAGATATTAGAATAAGAACCATCTTTTAACGTAGAAGCATTTAACCATATATGACTAGAATCACTATTTGTTATAGTTGATTTTATAACTAGATTATTTCAATCTTTTGTATATGATGTACTATTTAAAACTGTATCTTTTATAGAAGCATTAGAAAAACCCGGAACATTAGTATTTATATAAAAATTATCGCAAGAACTTATTGTTCAAATATTTTCCATATTATCATAAGCATATACTCACCGAGCATAATTGTATAAATTTGATAATGTTATATCTTTTGAAAGAGAATTTAAGTCTGTATGAACATAATCAGTATAAGATCAAGTACATGTTTTCCAATCAGTATAAGTATTTGTTCAAGTAAATATTCTTATTTTATATCATTTTACACCTGATCAATTTCCAGAATTATCACTTGCTGAAATCCAAGTAAAAGTAGGAGCTAAAAATCCAAAAACTTTATTTGGTCAAAATGGATTTATTGAAACTATATCTGGACCAGAATTATCAAATTTTATAGAAATTGGTGAAGAATTAGTATTATTTCAAACTAAATCAGTAGCTATTAATTTAGCTTCATAATAAGCTCAAGAAATAAGTCATAAAGATGCTAAATCAATTGAAATTGTATGAGTTCAAGAAGTCAATTTAGACGGATCTGTTATATAATATGTTTTTACAACATCTGAATTTCATCAAACTCTACTAAATTCTATTTTAGTGGAACCTGCTGCTTTTAAAGTTTCTGAAATATTATAAGAAATATCTATAGATCAAGAATAAAATCAATTATAATATGAAACAGTTTTATTTGTAAAACTAGATATATTTGGAGATATAGAATCACTAACCAAAACTCATCATGTAGCATTATTAAAAGATCAATCAACTGGAACTCACCAAGCGGCTCAAGTTGATACACTAAGAGTTCAAGTTGCAGCAGTATTCACTACATCTGGAATTGTAACATTTATAGTGTCATTTGATACTGATGATATACTAGTTCAAGTATAAGTAGTTCATCAAACTTGAAAAACATATCAAGTTGCACTATGTATACTTAAATCTGTTTTTAAAGGAGTATCAAATTTAACTCTTAGGTTTCATGTTGATGTAAAACTAGCAGATAATACTGAAGGATGAGGAACTACATCAGCTATAAGTATTCAAGTTGCACTTGCAGGAGTTCAAATATTTAATGATGTTCACATTATTGCAACATAAGCTACATAATTTCATCATGCAAGAGGATTTCATAAACTATCTGTTGTTAATGTACTCGATCAAGTCCATGTATCAATATTTTTATCATAAACAGTTCATACCCAAGTTCAAGTAAATGATGTATTTTCAGGTAATATATATATTCTGTATGATTCAAATGAAGAATAAGTAGATCAAACTGTGTTATCCCAAGTTACTTTTAAATCTCTACCATCAACTCAATCCCATTGAACATCATCATCTGTTAATGTTAGTCAACTAGAAGTCATATCAGGAGGTAGAGATTCTTTTGTTATATTTAAATTTATTGTAGATTCATTTCATACACTATCTTTACAATAAGCATTAACAGTATTAGATCATAAATTTAACCAAGAATTTTGTATAACATCTTCATTTTTTACATCTTTTACACTTGTTTTATAAGAAGTATAATTAGATCAAACTCCAAATCTATATTGTCAATCTTCAGAACAATAAATACTACCAGTAGAATTATTTAAAACAACAGCTCATGGAGATAATCCCATTGAATAAATATTAGGAGCAGTAGTATCTTTTGTTATAACAACATTTGAAGATCATATATCTCATGTACTATTTGTTAAACAAACAAATATAGTATTATCTCAGTTTCATAGTAAAGAAGAATTTATATTATAATTTATATTTGCTCATATTGTATCATAAATTCAAGTTCCTATAGCTGCATTTATACAACTTCATAATGCTATTGTATAAGTACCAGTTTGTGTTGAAGAAAAATTTATATCCGAAGCATTATATGGCGAAATCAATGATACTTTTGATAAACTTGGTGTTCATAATGTAATAATAGGAGCATTTGAACTAGCAACATTTAATACTAAGTTTGTTTTCTTATCCTCATCGTCAAATGTTGTATTTATATCATTAGGATCTGTTATATTATTATCTTCATCTTTAGCATAAAAATCTGTGTAAGATAGTATTTTATCTCATACAGTTGATAAACTAGTAATTCCAATTTTTTTAAATATAGCAGTTTTACCATCTGAATCACAAGAATCATAAGTCAAAATTTCATTACTAGATAATCATAAACTAGATAAATTAGCATTAACTACTCAAGCATCAATATTAGAACATCAATTGTAATCTTTTACTTTAACTGTCAAATCTGTAGAATCACTACCATTTCATATTATAGAAGATTTTGAAAAACTATAATCAATTATATGAGGTTTTACATTTACATATACAATACTAGTTCTAGTATTTGAATTTAATCAAGAATCTGCTGTAAAATAAGTAGATAAATTATTACTATATGTAGCATGAGTTAATGGAAATTTTAATAATATTCTTTTAACAGAATAAATTGATCAAGTAGTAAGACTACTTAATCAATTTATATAATTAGGGACAGATGTAGGTGGATTAAATGATGCTATAGGAACAATATATGTAGAAGCTCAATTAACTTGAGTTGCTGCAGTTGTTCATCAACTATAAACTATATCTGATGGAAAATTTGTATAATATGAAACATTTGTTATACTATTTGTTTCATTATTTTTTAAATATGATTCAAATCTAAAATACTGATCTGGTTGTACAGATAAACTATCAGTGGGATTAGAAAAAGCTGAACTAGTATCAGTACTCAATTTTTGTCAATAAAGATCTATTCAAGCAGCATTAACAATATTTAAAACTTGTATGTTTAAAATATTTGAACATATAAAAGATAATATCAGAAACAAAACTGAGATTTTTTTAAACATATTTTTCATTATTATAATTTGTATATTGAATCGATAATAAGCATTTTTTGATTTTTTTCAATTTTTTTTGTTTTTGTTTCTATTTAAGTTTAAATTTCTATATAGGAGTACTTACTACAAGATTAATTGTAATCGTTTTTTGATTTCATACTTGGTCTTCAACTGTTATAGTTCAAGAATAAGAACCTCATGTAGTAGCTGTTCAAGTAACATTCACTGATGGTGAAGTTGTATAAGATGATGTTGTAGGAATTACAGCTCATCATATTGTAGCTCAAGAAATAATTTTTATAGATTCTCAAGAAGGTATTGTTAAACTTTGATTTATAACATCTCATTCATTTACTTGATTTAAATCTACACTATTATCAGATACTACTGATGTATCTAGTGTAACTGTATGACTTGTAATAGTAGATTTATTTCAAGTTGCATCTTCAACAGCTATTTTTACTGTATGAGAACCTTCTCAAGAAATATTTACTGAAGTAGGAGCAGTTAATGAAGCAACTTCAGAAGATGAATCAACACTTACATACCATTTTACTACATCAGCATCATTTGATAAACTATTAATATTTACACTTGTAGAGTTTGTATATGTTGGTAAAGTAAAAGTAGGTGCATTTACTTTAGTATCAACATTATTTACAGTAATTGTAATATCTTTATTTCATCAATTTCAATCAGAAATAGTTATTATTCAAGTATCTGATCATGTTTGACTTGCATTTGGAGTATAAGTTATATTATGTCAAGAAATACTGAAAACACCTTTGGTTCCATTAGTTTTAACACTAGCAGTTAAAGTATCTCAATTTGTATCCGTAGCATTAGATAAAGTATACCAATCAAAAGTTTTAGCACTATTTCAGACATTAGTACTATATGTAAAATCACTTGCAGTTGGTGCTGTATTTGAAGGGGCATTTATTGTAATACTAAAACTATCGCTATTACTTACTCCATCATTATCTGTAGCTGTTACTGTAAAATTATATGTTCATGTTGCTATTGAACTTCATGATAATAATCATGTTGTTGTATTAAATGATAATCATGTTGGTAAAGCATCTCATCATAATGTATATGCTATAATTGGATCTGCATTTGTTAATGTAGTAAATGTACTAACATTTATATTTACAGCTCCCCCATTTGCTACTGTAAGATTTGGTATATCTCACATTATTGGTGGTACTTGTACTTCTGGTGCTGCAGCAACTGTTAATGTAAATGCATCACTATTACTTATTCCATCATTATCTGTAGCTGTTACACTTAAATTAAATGTTCA
>JAQVPN010000012.1:6731-8616 GCA_028702055.1 Candidatus Altimarinota bacterium
CATGTTAATGTATAGGTACTTATAGGATCTCCATTTGTTAATGTAGTAAATGTTGATACATTTAAATTATATGCAGTTCCATTTATTGCATTTTGATTTGGTATATCTCACATTATTGGTGGTACTTGTACTTCTGGTGCTGCAGCAACTGTTAATGTAAATGCATCACTATTACTTATTCCATCATTATCTGTAGCTGTTACACTTAAATTAAATGTTCATGTTTGTGTTGGTGTTCAACTTAATAATCCTGTTGTACTATTAAATGTAACTCATGTTGGTAATGCTCATGTTAATGTATAGGTACTTATAGGATCTCCATTTGTTAATGTAGTAAATGTTGATACATTTAAATTATATGCAGTTCCATTTATTGCATTTTGATTTGGTATATCTCACATTATTGGTGGTACTTCTGTTGAAACTCAAGTAGTTACTGCTAATGCTGGAGATACTTTTGTTTCCCAAGTTTTTGTAGCTTTATTATATGATTCTCAAGTTGTTACTAACCAATATCGAGTATTTGCTATTAATCATGTAAAATCACCATTTACATTAGCTTCTACAAATGTAGTTAAGGCAGCATTACTATATAATTTAACAGTTACATTTCTTACACCATCTACATTTGTAAATATTCAAGGTGTTGTATATATTGTAGTATCTGTTTTTGAAACAAAAATTGGAGCTAATGCAGTTGTAGGACTAGGTCTTACTGATGTTAGTTCTTTAAATTTTTCAGGATTTAATTTTTTAGCTACTATTTCTCAAGTAGAAATAAAATTTTCAAAAGAATCTCTTATTTGTAATGGTTTATTTGAAATATTTTTTCTATATTCTAATATAGCTGTCATATTTTCTGATACATCTCTTGTAACTTGTACATATGGAGAAAATGTTCCATTTGAAAAATCATCTAATCAAGCAAATCTATAATTAATACCTAATCTTGCACTATAATCATCTTTTTTATGATCTAAAGTAGTATAATTAACTCATAATCTAAAATCATTTGTAGGATAATATCATACTCAAGCTATTGTTTCTTTAAATTTATCATCATATGCTTCAGAAACCTTATGAGTTAATACTCATTCTACTGAACCAATTCATATATCTTGTTTTAATATTCATTCAATATAATTTGTTTGTGTTGTGGTATTTGCTAAATTTGCTTTAGTTAATTTATTTCTAACATGTCAAAATTCAAGATTATATGTAGTATTATCACCATAACCTATTGCTCAACCATAAGTAAGTTGATCTACATATTTATTTTCTCATTCGATTATTTCTTCTATAGTTAAAAATCATAGACCTCATTTAAGATAAAATTCTGGAGTAATATTAAATTTTTCAACTCAAAAAACTTTTTTATATTTATCTCGTATTTCAATACCATAATCTCTATCTTATCATCATATCTAACTCATATTCAAGTATATGATTTATTTTCATAATCATCAGATTTAGTTGTAAGTAAATTTGAACCTCCTGTTCAATAAACTCTAATATTTTTTCAAAATGATCCAGAAGCTCAGTTTCTTGTGTTTTGTGAATCTTTACATGCTTTAGAATTTTTATCCACAAAACACTCTGCTAAATTAGTAGAGCTAAGTTTAACATTTTCATTTACAGAAGTATCTTTTAATAATTTTGGTGGGATAACAAAATTATTAACATCTGTTCTAACATTATCTATAACTTTTGCAGTTGGTGAAGATAATCATCATACTCATGATTTTAAAAAATCAGCTAATTCTTGAGAATCACTTGCATTATTAGCATTTAATTGCCCTGATAATGCTCATGCCACTAAAGCTAAACCTAAACTTTTATTCATAGGAAAATAATTTAAAAATTAAATACTTTTCTATTTTACTAT
>JAQVPN010000012.1:8716-14052 GCA_028702055.1 Candidatus Altimarinota bacterium
TTTATATATAAATGTCAAGTATTTTTTATATATTTTTAAAAAATCTTTAAAAAAAGAAAAATTTGTATTTTTTATTAATATAATTATATTTCAAACTAAATAAATATTTTTATTTCAAATAACAATTTAATATTATGAGATTTTCTGCTAAAATTTTATTATTTTTATCTGTTTTTTTTATCTATTTTAATATAAGTAATGCTTCTCTTTCGATATCACCTCTTAAGCATGAATTTACAATAAATGCATGAAATTCAAAAACTGCAACAGTAAAAATAACAAATAATTCTACTGATTCCATGACTCTTTATTCTTCTAAAGAAGATTTTGTTGCTTGAGATGATACATGAACTCCAAAATTTGTAAAAGAAGAAGATCAAAAAAATCCTGAACTTAGTTTAACAAATTGGTTAAAAATAGAAAATGAAAATATAACTCTTGCTCCAGGTGAAACAAGAGAAGTAAAATTTAGTATAAATGTTCCTGTTTGAGCTGAACCAGGATGACATTATTGAGCTGTATTTTTTTCTCCTGGAACTCCTAGTTGAGCACAAGTTGCTGTTGTTCAAAGATTGTGAGTACTTGTACTTATAAATGTTCCTGGTGATGTTAAAATAGATTGAAATTTAGAACAATTTAGTTTACAAAAAAAATCTTGAACTTGATATATTGATATGACTAATTTTGATGATTTTCCTATATCTTTCAAAGTTTTATTTAAGAATAATTGAAATATACACCTAAAACCAAAATGAAAAATAGAAATTATTGATGAAAATTGAGAAACACTTAAAAATATATGAAAGGAATCTATAACAAGTACAGCTTGAGCTTATATATGAGAAAAAATGGTTGATTATATACCAGTTAATGATGTACTTTGAAATGTTTTACCAAAATCTGAAAGAAGATTTGAAAATGATTGGGAATGATTTTGATATAGTGTATTAAATGAAGATGGTACAAAATCAGTAAAATTTAAAAATTTAACAGATTATTATGCTTCAAAAGCAGCTGAAAATCAAGCATATTTACAATTTTGGCAATCAGTACATGAAAGAAAAGTAACAAAAACTTTTACTGCTAAATTATCTCTAGATTATGAATGAAAAGATAAAGCAAAAAAAGAATTTTCTCAGGAAAATAAATTTAAAGTAACATTTCAAGAAAAATATATCTGAATAAATTACTATATATTGACATTTATAATAATATTATTATGATGAAGTCTTTATTATTTTTTCATATTATGACCTCAAAGAAGATTAGTAAGAGAAGAAGAACTTAAAAAGAAAATAATGGAAGAAATGAAAAATAATAAATAATAAATAATAATATTTTATAAAAAAATATTTATGAAAAAATTTTTAGGAATAATATCAATAATTGCTCTATCTTTTAGTAATTATACTTTTGGAATTAATTCTGTTGTAGTTTCTGCTGTTGTATGAAATATTAATGCTTCTCCTGTAATAATAAGTGTAAATCCTAGTTCAAATCCAAAAATGATAAAAATAAATAATCTTCAGGATTATATAATATATTTTAGAGATAATGAAAAAGATATAGTTTATTATAGCATAACAGCTGAATCATGAGCAACAAATCCAATAAGTTGAACAATAAATCATAGTGATTATGATTCTTGATCTTGAGCTTATATAAATTTTAGATATTTAGCTCCATCAACTGCTGTAAAAGCTAAAAAAATTACACTGGTTTTAAATGACTGACAAAATGCTACTATAAAAGAATTAAATGTATATATATATTAGAATAACATATATTTTTTATGAAAAATAAATTTATCAGATTTTTTTTATATTTTTTACGAATATTTTTATTTTTTATTCTAATATATTTTTTAGAACAAAAATTTTGAATAAATTTTATATATAAAAATAATAGTGATTATATAGATAAAATAATAACTAATAAAACTTGGGAAATAACATGAGAAAATACTGCTTATAAAAAATGAGATAATTTAGAATATATTTTTGTTATTTCTAGAGATAAATCAAATAAATCAAATATAGATATAAGTAAATTGGATAATTCTATAAATATAGGAAAAATAGAATTAAATGATAAAGAAATAAAAAAAGAAGATTTAAAAAATATAAAATTAGATAATAAATCAATATTAAAAATATCTTGAACTGCAAAATTGGATAGTGATAAAGTTAGCGATTCAGACATAAAAGTAGACACTATAGAAACTTATAATGATGAATTAACTGAAACATGAATAACATCAACATGAATAATAAATTTTTCTATAAAAAATAATACTTTGAATAGTAATATAGATAATATATTAGAAATAACTTGAACAAATCTTGATCAAGTTGATTATATAAACATATGATGAATATCATTTAAACCTACTCTAAAAGATTGAAATCTTTTTACACTTATAGAAAAAAATACTTTTTGAAATATTGAAAATTTCATATTACTCAAAACTAAATCGTGACTAATAATAACAAGTGATAAAAAAATAAAATTTACTTATAATAATGCAAAAGTAAATGTATCAAATATAAATCCAAAAACTATAAAAAATGATGTAAATAGATATATAACTATTCAATGAAACTGATTTTCTAAAATAATTTCTATACAATTGAATAATAATGTAATTCTTAAAAATACTGAATTTAATATAGTAAACGATAATGTAATGCTTGTAAAAATTCCATCTAGATTAGATAAATGAGAATATTCTCTAAACATAATGGATATAAACAATATATATGAAATAAATTATATGAAATTTTTAATTACTAATTAGTTTTTTATTTATGAAAAAGTTACTTTCTCACATAGCCTTGATTTCTATCTTTTTAAATATTTTTTCTTCAATATTAAATACAAGTTATGCTCTTTTTGATACAATTGATTTTTGAGTAAAAAAAGATTCTGATGTAAGTTATTTAACTACATTAACAGATGTTTCTAGAAATAATACTTTATTAAATTTTCAAATTGTTTGATTTAATAATTGAGATTTATTAAGTCCAAAAAATTATTCTATTTCTCTTCCAACTTGATTTTCTTATTCTTGATATGTAAATAATTCAAGCTGTAATATATCAAATATATCTGCTTGAAGTTCTTTTTCCTTTGATATAAATTGAACTGATTGATGTATTTTAGATTTACAACTTAATTATTTAGTAACAAATACAACATCCATTCAAACTCATAATATATCTTTATTTCAATGAACAACTCAAATATCTAACATTTCTATTTGAGTTACTTGAAATAATTCAATTATAGAAGCTAGTACAATAGATTCTAATAGAGATTGATTTATAGATACTTATAAATTAATTTTTGGTGATAATATTACTTGAACTTTTAATAATTCTTGATTAACAATTTGATGATATACTCCTAGTTTGTCTTGAAGTTATTCTTGAAAAACAGCATATTTATCTTTTGCTGATTGAATTTTTGATACTAGAGAAGTTCCTCAAATTTTAGATACTGATTGATGAATGTTTGATAATGTATGAATAATTTGAAATAATGATATATTAGAAATAGATTGAGTGCCAGCTGAAATATTAAAATTTAATAATACAAATTATACTACTTGAAGTGTAAATATAGATTGAAATTCAAATATAAATTTGCTTGTTTCTGAAGATTTAAATTCTTGATTAACAGATGCTAATTTTACTCTTAAAGATAAAAATAATTTAAGTATTACTTGAGTTTTATCTGTAAACTGAACTTGATTAGTTTTTAATCCAAATAGCACTCTTTATTCTGATAAAAATCCTTTTACTTTAGTTTGAATTACTGATTGGGCTTGAAATATAACTCCTTCTCTTCAAATAAATGTAAATGATAATATTTCACCAATTTGAGAAAATATATGATTAACAAATACTTGAGTTAGAATAGATTATGGAAATATTTATACTAAAAATCAAACAGTTAATTTAGCTCTTTCTTGATCTGATGATATTTGAATTACTCAAATGATGATTTGAAATGATAGTTCTTTTACTAATTCTTCTTGGATTTCATATACTTGAAGTTCTCCTTGGGTTTTATCAGCTTGAGTATGAACAAAAACAGTTTATGTAAAATTTAAGGATGCTGCTTGAAATATTTCTCCAGTATATAGTGATTCTATAATTTTTGACACATCAATTCCTAATGTATCTTTTTCTAGTATTGAATGAACTTATAACAATTCTTTGACTTTAAGTATGACTTGAAGTCCAATATGAACAAATATATATTATACTTTAGATTGAACAACTCCAAATAGTTCTTCAGGAACTTTATATACAGGCTGAATATTAATTTGAACTTGAGTTTCTACTTATAATTTTAAAATAATTTGAATATATAATGATATTTCTTGAAATATCAATTCTGAAATCTATTCTAGAACTTATAATTTTGCCTGTCCATCAATAGCTAATGCAACAGTTGCTTGTACATATCCAACTTATACATTTACTTGTAATTCTTGATATTATAAATCTTGAAATTCTTGTATTGCTCAATCTTCTGGATGAGGTGGTGGTGGTTGATCTTATACTCCAAAAGATTATTGTCCTAAATGAGATACATCTGGTAGTTCTTATGATGGAAAATGTGAAAAAACTATTATTACAACAAATACTTGATCAACATCAACTTGATCTATAACAAATACTTGATCAACATCAAATACTTGAACTTGAATAAATACAGGTACATGAATAGATATAATAGATACTATTTCTACAATAGAAACAGAAAATTGAGAAACTATAATATTCATAGATATATATAATTCATTTGCAAAAAATTATATAGAAACTATTGCAAAAAAATGAATTACAAAATGATATACAGATCAAACATTTAGACCAAATAATAATATAACTAGAATAGAATATCTAAAAATGGTAATAAAATGACTTGGAATAGAATATTTATCTTATGTATGAAAGAAAAATCCTTTCTGGGATGTAGCAGATGATTCTTGGCAATCTCCTATAGTAGCAAAAGCTTTAGAACTTTGAATAATAACTAAAAATAAATATTTTTATCCAGATAAAGCTATATCAAGAATGGAAGCTATGAAAATGCTTATAAACCGAGCAAAAATAAATGTATGATTAAATGAATTTGAAAAATATAGTTTTGTAGATATTTCTTGAACTATGGCAAGATATGTAGAGAAAGCTTATATTTTATGATTTATAAATTGACAAACAACTGATAAATGAACAATCTTTAGACCTAATGACAATATATCTAGAGCAGAATCAGCAAAAATTATTGTAAAAATTATGAATTTTTTAGAAAAATAATTAATT
>JAQVPN010000127.1 GCA_028702055.1 Candidatus Altimarinota bacterium
TATTATACTAAAATTATGAACTATATTTTTTAAAAAATCTTGTATATTTATTTCAATTTCTTCATTTGTTGAAATTATATCTTTATTTAAAAATAACAATTCATTTATAAGATTTTTCATTTTATTAGAATTTTCATCTATCATATCTAACTTTTCTATTTGATAAGATGATAATTCTCAAGATTTAAGTAATTCTATTGATGTACTTATAACCATTAATGGAGTTCTGAGATCATGATTTATATCTTCATAAAGTTCTTTTTCTCTTTTTATACTAAATTTTATTTTATTAATAAAAGAATCAAAAGTTTTAGCAAGTATTCATATTTCATCGTTTAAATAATTACTTCAAATATCTGAATCAAATGTTATTGTTATATTAGTTTTATTTATATCATCTATAAGTTTATTTATAGGAGATAATGCTTTTCTAGAAAAAACATATGAAAACATAAGAGAAAATAATATTGTTATAAAAAAACTAATTAATATAATTTCAGCTAAATTATAAATATTTTTATAAGTTATTTCTAAACTTAATCAAACTATTATTCTTAAATTTTTATGAATTCCAGAATAAAAAAGATATTTTTGAGAATTTATTTCTTGATTAAAGTATCATTTTTTTGTTTTATCTATATATGATTCTATTGTTGAGCTAGATTCAACTAAATTTGAGTCTTTATCATAAATAAAAATAAGTAATCCTAAATTTGTGGCTTTATCTATATTATCAATAGTTTTTTCTTCTAATTCAAGTCAATCTTTTGTGTAATTTGTACTAATTATACTATTTTTTATATTTTCATATTCTATAGTAAGAATATTTTTGCTTGTATTTTCTATTGTATTTAAATTTAATAAGAAAATTATAATTCATAAAAAAACCAAAATAATTCAGGTAAAAAAAGTGAATTGTATAGCTAATTTAATTTTTATTGGAGTATTTTTAAACATTTTTAATCTTCATTAATAGTATATCACATAGAATGCATAGTTTTTATAAGTTTTTTATCAAAATCTTTATCTATTTTAGATCTTATTATTTGAATATGTGATCTTACTACATCACTCCAAAGTTCAGAATTCATATCCCATAATTGTTCTTCTATTTCTTGTTTTGATATAACTTTTCATTTATTTCTCATAAGTAATTCTAATATTTGAAAATGCTTTTTTGATAAAATTATATCCTTTCCTGATCTTCTAATTTTTTTAGTTTTTGTATCCAAAATTAAATCTCATACGATTAATTTAGTTCAATCTTCTAAATTATCATAAGATCTTCTAATAATAGAGTTTATTCTAGATAATAATTCTCTTAGAGAAAATGGTTTAACAATATAATCATCAGCTCAAGAATCAAGTCATTCTATTTTATTATCAATAGTATCTTTAGCCGTAAGCATTATTATTGGAGTTTTTATATCTAATTTTCTTAAATCTCTACAAACACTTATTCAATCTTTTTTAGGAAGCATTAAATCCAAAATTATTATATCATATGGATTTGAACTTTTAGCTAGATGAAAACCTTGTTCTCAATCCATAGCAATATCAACAGCAAAAGTATTCTGTTTTAAAAATTCTTCTATATTCTTTGATATTTGAGGTTCATCTTCTATAAGCAAAATTTTCATATTTTTTTGTAAATTATAAAAATAAATTAATTTAATTATATTTAATTTATTTTTTTGAGCAAAACAAAAATAAAAGCCTTAAAAAAGGCTTTTATTTTATAGTTTACTACAAGAAAATTTTAATTAAATTATTTATTTAAAGTTCCAGTAGAAGCAGTTGCTTTTTTAACTGATTTAACTGCATTTTTAGTAGTTTTTTTAGCAGTTTTTTTAACTACTTTTTTAGTAGTTTTCTTTGAAATTAATGCAGCTTTTTGAGCAGCAGTAAGAGTAGCTTTTTTAACTACTTTTTTTACAGCAACTTTTGCTGTAGGAGCAGCAGTAGTAGGAGTAACAGTAGTAGCAGCAAAAACACCAGTAGTAGAAAGTAAAGCAGAAACTAATAGTCCAGCCATTATTTTTGTAGTTTTCATAAACAAAAAATTATTAAATAATATTTATCTTTAAGCCTTAAAATTAAAGATATGAGAATTATAATAAAACTATGTCATTTTTTCGTCAAAAATATATAAAAATACTGATAAAAAAATTAATAAAAAATAATTTCAAAATATGTTTTTATTTATATCTATTCTTTATTGACTTTTAATATAAATATATTATATATTAATTAATATATAATATATAAAAAAATTATGAATAATTTTGGTAATATTAAAGATCAACTTTTATTGGCTGGAATTAATATTGAACTATGGGGAATAAAAGATTCTAAAAATATTAACTCTTTAGAAGAAGAAATATCTAAATGAGAATGTATATTAAAAATTATTGATGGAGTTTTAATGAGAGTTGTAAATATTATACGAGCTGATATATTTTATAATTCTAGTGATTGAAAAACATATAATTTAAGAGAAGTTAAACAAGTTTTTAATGATGGTCATGAGAGAATTAGAAATTTAGATTCTTCTGTTTCAGAAAAAATAAAATTAGGTGAAAAACCATTTGATGCAGTTATTAGATGAATACAAGAAGAATTAAATATTATGAATATTATTAATATAAATTATTGTAAAACAGAAGAAAAAATAGAAGATTCAATTAGTTATCCTGGTTTAAAGTCAATTTATATTAAACATTGGTTTACAGCTATACTTACAGATGAACAATTTAATTCTGCTTGATATATAGAAAAACAAGATGATAAAAGTACTTTTTTTTCTTGGAATGAGATATAATAAATTTTAGATTATTTTTTCTTTAATTTTTTCAAATTAAATTAGCAAACACCATCCCATTCTAAATAAAATTCTTCTAAAAATCATTCCATATATTTATGTCTATTCTCAGCAATTTCTTTTCAAGTAGTTGTATTCATTTTATCTTTTAATAAAAGAAGTTTTTCATAAAAATGATTTATTGTTGGTCAAGTATCTTTTCTATATTCATCTTTATTCATATTTAATTTTGGCTTTATATCAGGATTATACATTTCCCTAGCTTTATTTCAACCATAAACAAATGTTCTTGCTATTCATATAGCTCACATTCAATCAAGCATATCAGCATCTTGTATTACTTCTAATTCTCTTGAATTAAATTCTCTTTTTTTATCTATATTAGAACTATATGAAATATTTTTTAATATATTTTGTACATGAACTATTATTTTTTCATTAACTCCTAAACTAGTTAAAATTTCTTTTACTTTTCTTGGTCATATCATTTCATCTCAATCATAAAATTTATAATCTGCTATATCATGTAATAAAGCTCAAAGTTCAACTACAAACATATCTACATTTTCATTTTTTCATATATTTTTTGCTAAATTCCAAACCCTAAAAATATGCCACCAATCATGAGCAGAATCATTATTT
>JAQVPN010000128.1 GCA_028702055.1 Candidatus Altimarinota bacterium
TTTGCATCGCGTATCAGATAAACCAACCGTGTGTTTGTTCGAATAAAATTACGACTGCAAGTTTAGTTAATATTTGGTTAACTTTTTCAATTTCACCTAACTTTCTAAAAATATCATGGTTAAATATATTTGAATGATGTACGAAAAATAGAAATGAGGGCGATAATATACATAAATCACTAATTTAGCAGTCTCATCAATGATTCTCCTAAAAGGAAACTATATTTTTTGTATCTTTTTATTTTTTGAATAATTTAATCAGTTTTGCTGATTGATGAATACTTTGATGAAGTAATTTAAGTGATTCTGATTTAAAAAATTGAAATATTCATACTGATGATTTACCAAGAATAATAACTTGAGCTATAGATTTTTTAATGTGATTTGCTTGAACTATTTCTGTAGTTTTTATCATAATTTGAGCTTATCAAATACTTTTTTGAGCTATTTCTTGAGATAAAGCAAAATGACAAGCTACTGTTAAACTTGCTCTTACATGATTTGCATTATCTGCTTGTGCTTGGATTATAATAAAAATAGTTATAGATAATTTTTCTTAATTTTTAATTTCATACATTTTATGAATTATTCTTGGTCTTTTTCAAATGAAAAAAATAGGTGAACAAGTTGGTATTTAATTGCTATAACTGTTATGATTGCTTTTGTTATATGGTGATTTATATCAAAAATATATATGATGAGTATATCTATATTACTCGTTTCATGATTATATTTTTTTTCTGAAAATAATGCAAATGATGAAACAAATATAGAAATAAGTGATTTATGAATAAAAGTAGATTCAAATTTTTTTGATTTTTCAAAAATATCTTCATATTCATTAATTTATGAAGATGATAAAGCTATTATTTTAAGACTGAAACTTATTTCTAAATGATTTAAAATCCTTGATTTAAAAATAGATAATGAAATAACAAAAGACTTAAAAGCTATATTACCAAGTTATATAGAAGAAGACCCAAAAGAAGATTTAACAACAATAGAAAAAATCATAAGATTATTAAAATTATAATACAAAAATCATCTTAAAATTGTAAAAAGTCAAGAGAAAATGACTTTTTATTTTTGCTTAAAATAGAGATAAATTAACTTTATATAATATAAAATATTTGTCAAAAACTTGATTTTTTGAAAAAATTCATAAAATACCTTTCGCTTTGTTAATTTTTTTTAACAAATACTTTATTTATTAACATATAAAAAATAATAAAGTATATATCTAGAAAAACAAGTAAGGAGGTGATTTCTAGAGGTCTTAAATTAGCTATTTTCTTGTATTAAATCACAAGAAAATTTAAAAACTAATTTTTGATTCAAAAATATATTTTATTATGATCGTATGATAAAAATATACTCGGGTTTTACTCTGTGAATGTTTATATTTACAAATTTCTTTTCTATAAATATAGCAAAAGCAGATGACCAAAGCAAAAAACTTTTTATAGTTACCGCTTATTATTCCCCTCTACCTAATCAAAAGGTGTATTTAAGATGATCTTATGAACGAGATATAAGATTAAATTGAAATTGAATAGCTTGAGCTTCTGGAAAAAAAGTTTTTCCATGAATGTTACGAGCTCCAAAAACTTATTCTTTTTGAACAAAATTATTTTTAGACTGATTTTGAACTTGAGAAATATCTGATAGATGATGAGCAATTGTTACTCTAGATAATTGATGAGAAAAAATAGATAGAATCGATGTTTGGATGTGATATGGTGAAGAATGATTAAAAAGAGCTTTATCTTGGTGAAAAAGAAAAGTATATGGAAATATTGTAGATAATAATTCTAAAATATCTGTAAGTTTATCATCTTTTCCATCTCCAAACTCTGCAATAAAAACTTTAGAAAAAGAGGAAGAAGATTTTTGAATTCTTGTAAACAATATTTGACCTGAATCTAGTTTTGAAAAAATAAAAGAAGTTCAAAAAATTTTTAATGAAATGTGAAGATTTGATTATGAAATAGATTGAATTTTTAATAATAAATTAAAAGAAGCTATTATAAAATATCAATTTGAAAAAGAATTAATAGATTCCAGAGAAAATCTTTGAGCTTGATATGTTTGACCAAAAACAAGAGATACTTTAAGAAAAGATTATTTAACTTTTCTAGAAAAAAAGAAAGAGTATGAAAAATTAGTAAAAGCAGAAGAAGATAGAAAAGCTAAATTAGCTGCTTCTATAAAAGAAGAACAAAAGAAAGTAGATAATCTAATTTCTCAAAAAGTAGAAGAACATATAAATAATATATGAACTCCTAAAAATTGAGAAGTTTCTCAAAATGTAAGAGCTTTACAACAAACTATGAAAATACTTTGATATTTTGATGTAAAAGATACTGCGATTTTTTGAGCTAAAACAACTGAAGCTATAACAAATTATCAAATTGATAAATGAATTATAAAAAGTGACGATGAAAAAAATGCATGAATAATAGATGATAAAACTTTAGCTAAAATAAAAGAAGATTTAAAAGTAAAATTAAAAAGTGAAATTAAAAAAGATAAAAATCTTATAAGTTTAAATATGTAATAAGAATAAAAAAATGTTTCCAAATTTGGAAACATTTTTTTATTCTTATTTAATTTTTCTTTTATAAAAACTATCAAGTAGTATTTTTTGTTTAATATATCTATTTTTCAAGCTTAAACTATCCATAGTTTCATCAGTATCAAGAGCAAATTTTGCTTCAAGAAGAGCATTTAATCTATTAATATATTCTGTTTTATTAGTTTTTGAAATTGTTTTTGATTTTACTACTTCAAAAGCTTGTTTTCTAAAAGTCTGACTTGAAGAATAGTTTTTTATATCAAGAATTTTAAATCCATTATATTTGATATATTTTTTCTCATATCAATTATTAATAATAATTTGAGAAATTGGATTTTTTACTATTCAAGTAGAACTTAAATTTGTTGTTCATGTAATAGAATTTGTTTTAGCTAAACAAGTTTTATCATAATAACTTGGAGATAAATCTCAGCTAGGACAATTATCACGAGAAATTCATCCACCACCACCTCATCCAGAAGAAACAACTGGAACAGGAGTCACTGGTGTTACAGGTGGAACAACAATTGGAGGAATAACTATTGGTGTATTTTCAACTATTGCAAAATATGTAAAATGGTTTGTTTCAAAAATTCACTTACCTGTTGCATCTGTTGTCATTCATGTCATATAAGTCCAATTTTGTAAATCTTCGCTTGATATAATTTTATAATCTGTATTTGCTTTTAGTGAATCAACTCAGATTTCTATAAAATTATCTAATTTTAATCCAACTCAAACAGTATCAGTTCAGATTTTTATCAATTTTCATACATTTAAATCTCTCATCTTTTCTCCAGAATTTGTAACAGCTCCTGATGAAAAAATCAAATTTTTATCTAAAATATCACCCAGTACAAATCTAC
>JAQVPN010000129.1 GCA_028702055.1 Candidatus Altimarinota bacterium
ATGACAATTTTGAACAAATAGTAAAAATATAGAATTATTATGAATAAGTCTAGAAAAGTGATTTCCAATTAATGACAATAAAATTAAAGAACTTTTTGAAAATCAAGAAAAAATAATAATGAATCTGCCACTTGAACATAAAAATGAAAAGGAAATTCAAAATTTTTATTCTTTAATATGAGATATAAAAGAATTTATTGTTAAATCAAAATCTTGAATTAATATTGAATTATTAGAAAAATCTAAATGAAATATAAAATCTTTTAAAGAAATTCAACAAAATTCATTTCCAGAAAAAATAAAGGAATCTTTTAAGAATTTTTATAAAAATAATAAATGAAAATTTAAAGATTGAATAAAAGAAGAAGATCTAGAAAAAGTTGATTTTTCTACAATAGAAAAATCTTTAAAATGATTTAGAGAACTTTTTAAAGAAGATATTAAAGAATGAAATTTACAAGAAATTGCTAAGATATATAAAGAAATTTTACATTATGAAAGCGAGGAAAATATAAAAAAAAGAAAAGAACTAGAACAAGGTTTAAATCCTTATATTGTAAAAAAACTAACTTCAAATATAAATATTGGGAAATTAAAAGAAAATATAGCTTGTAATTGATGACAATGTACTTTATGAAATAATGATTTTGCCGCTCTAGCAATAGAAGCTATAGGTTCTGTAGAAGCTTTTGAAAGCTTGTGAAAAAAATGAAAAGAAACAGCTGTTGAATTAGTAAAATCTCAAGCAAAAGAAGTAGAAATTGAAATAAAAAAGAAAAAAGTAGATAAAATTATAGATCCAAAAAACACAGAATATAGAAAAAAATATTTAGATTTTGCAAACTGAAAAATTGATGAATTTGAATTAAAAGAAGAGGTTAAAAAATTAGATGAAAAAGAAAAATTAAGTCAAACATCAGCTCAAACTTGACCAACAATGACAAAAGATTGACAAAATTATTTTATCAAATCTTGAGATGAAAAAATAAAATTAAACGATACTGAAGCTGAAGAAATAAAAAATAATCCAAAAAAAATAGAAGCTGTTTTGAAATTCAAAGATGAAATGGATGATTTATGACTTTGATTTTTATGGAATCATAGAAAAAAATTATCTATGAACTTAAAAAATAATTGATCTAAATTTGATTATTTAGATGAAAATTGAATTTGAGATGAATGAAGTCAAGAACAAATTGATTTATTAAATTTTGTTTGAAAAAATTTATGATTTAGTGAATCTGATAAATATGAAAATATAAAAAAACAATTTGAAGAAAATAAAAATAAAACCTATTTCGAAGTGAATTGAAAAAAATATAATACAATTAATCCTTGAAATATTTTTGAAGAAATATTAATTGGAAAAAAAGAATGAGAAAAATGAAAATTAATTATTAATTGAGAATGGCAAGAACAAGAAAAAAATAAAAAAGATATATAATAAAAAAGGCTGGAAATTTCCAGCCTTTTTTATTGATCTCTATACATTATGTTTTGTACAAGTAATTCTATAAAAATAAGTATAAAAAATGCAAGTCATGCTGTTGTCCATCACATTACTCAAATTCTATTAAAAATAATAATTGATATTATATAAACTGTTAATAAAAAAGCTTGTCTAAAAGAAGAAAATATATGTCCCATAAAAACTTCTCATCTATAATAGACTTTTTTTAAAAAATATATTGAAATAGTTAAAAAAGAAGTTACAGAAAGTAAAAAAGTAGTTAAAATAGAAATCATAGCAATAGTGTAACTACTATATGGATTCATATAATTAAGTATCAAAAAAAGAGTAAATGAACTTACTGAAAATATTACTAAAAGTATCGTTAAAAGTATTTTTTTCTTCATAAATTTTTATTTTTATAAATATCTAATTTCAAAATCGTATCTATTTATACCTATTTTTTTTAATTTTCAAAAAAACTTTTCTAAAATTATATTTTCTATTAAAGATATTTCTTTATTTATCAAAGGTTTATTTGTTTTTATAAAAATAGTTGATCAAGAAATAGATATAGAAATAAGATAAGATGAAATATCTATATTTTTCTTTATTTTATATTCATCTATTATAGTTTTCCATAAAATAGATTTTATAGTTTGTTCTTCCAAATCTTTATGCCTAATTCTATTTCAGATTATATCATTTATTTGCATATTAAAACATTATTACAAATTCTCATTTCAAATTTTGTTTTTTGAAATATTCTAAAACTTCCCCGACTTCTCATCTCTTAAATTCTTCAAATTTTTTTGTTAATTCTCTTCAAACTACGATATAATGATTTGCTCAAAAATATTTTACTAAATCTTCTAAAGTTCTAAGCAATCTATGAACTGATTCATAAATAACAACTGTTTGTTCTTTATTTTGTAAAGAAGTAAAAAGAGTTTGTCTTCATTTTTTTACTGGTAAAAATCATAAATATAAAAAATGATTCATTTGCATTCATGAAGCAGAAAGTGCTGTAATACAAGCAGAAACTCAAGGAATAGGACAAATTTGTATATCATTTTCAATAGCTGTTTTTACAAGCATATATCATGGATCTGAAATACCTGGAGTTCCAGCATCAGAAATTAAAGCTATATCCTTTCACTCCTTTAATAAATCTATAATTTTATCAAGTTTAAAACCTGAAGAAAAAGAATGATAAGACAAAAGAATCTTTTTTATATCATAAGCATTTAATAAAACTCAAGAAGTACGGGTATCTTCACAAGCTATATAATCAACTTCTTTTAAAGTCCTAACAGCTCTGAAAGTCATATCTTCCAAATTTCAAATAGGTGTTGCTACTATATATAACATAAAAATTTAATTTACAAAATTATAAAATTTTTAGAAAAGAGGGGTTTTAGGGGAAGGAACGATAGTGATATCGTTTAGAAAGCACTAAATAATAATGCTGAAATTTCCTTCCCCTAAGACTTTTGTTACTTTTGGTCACAAAAGTAAGATAGAAACTTTAATAAGTTATAGCTTGAGTTTCAAGTAATTTATATAAAATAGAAGTTTTATCTTTGAAATCTCATATAAGTAATGCTCTAGCATCAGTAGTATCTTTTTTAGAAATATTTCAAGAATGTCTTTTACTTCATAAAACTTCTGATTTATTTAAAGCTGTCATTTTTTCAAAAAAATTATCTGATAAAATTATATCTCTTAAATCCGAATATTTATTTACATAATCCCTAAAAGCTTTTCAATAGTCAAATAATTGATCATTATCTCTTATCATTTTTATAAGAGCATAAAATCTACCAACAGAAAGTATATATTTTTTTGTAACAACTAGATTTAATGCTTTTTCTAGTGGATCATTTACTCTTAAAATTATTTGATTATTTTTTTTACAAAATTTTCTATAATTATTAGAAACAAAACTTTCTATAAATAAATCAAGTACTTTATGATAACCTGAA
>JAQVPN010000130.1 GCA_028702055.1 Candidatus Altimarinota bacterium
TTTTTATCTGGAAGTTTAGCAAGGACTTTTTTAACATCATTTATAAATCCCATATTTAGCATTCTATCAGCTTCATCCAAGATAAATATTTCTACTTTTTTCAAATTTACAAATCATTGATTCATTAAATCCAAAAGTCTTCATGGTGTTGCTACCAAAATATCAACTCAAGATTTCAATTTATTTACTTGAGAATATTGATTAACTCAACCAAAAATAACAGTATGACGAAGCGGAAGATTTTTACCATAAGAAGTAAAACTTTCTTCTATTTGTATAGCAAGTTCACGAGTTGGAGTCAAAATAAGTGATTTTATAGTACGAGTTGAAACATTTGTTATTTCTCTTTCTCTTGAAAGTATTTGTAATGTCGGGATAGCAAAAGCAGCGGTTTTACCAGTTCCAGTTTGAGCAGAACCAAGTACATCTCTTCCCTCTAAAATATGTGGAATTGCTTTTTCTTGAATTGGAGTTGGATTATTATATCATTCTGATTCTAGAGCTTTTAATATAGGATTTATCAAATTTAATTCTTTAAATAACATTAGTTTTTATATATGAAAAAATATTTCTTTTTTAAAAGAAGCTTATTATATTCAAAAAAACTCATTTGTCATTTAATAATTATATAAAGAAAAATTATAAATTTATTAATTTTATCTTTTCATCTCTTTTTAAGTTTTTTATTCTATATTCTTCTTTTGAAGCTTGTGATCTATTTTCAAATTGTGCTTGATAAACTAGCTTCACTGGACGACGAAGACTAGTATATTTTGCTCAAAGTTTAGATGAATTATGTTCATTTAATCTGCGATTTATATCGGTAGTTATACCAGTATATAAGCTATTATCAGCACATTTTAAAATATATAAATAGTACATAATATTTTTATTAAAAATTTAACATCATATTAATTAAAAATTTATTTTTGTCACTTTTTATATATAATATTCGTATTAAGTTTTGTAAAAGCCTTACAATATTTTAATTTAATAATTTTTTAATTATGAAAAAATTTACATCAATAATTGTTTTATCATTTATTCTATTTTGATTTGCAAAACGAACAAATGAAACTGAAAATGTTTCTTTATGAACTACAAGCATAGCAAATCCAGCTTCTACTTATTGTGTTGAAAAATGAGGAAGTTTACAAATAAAAAAGAAAGCTGATTGACGAGAATATTGAATTTGTGTATTTGATGATAATAGAATGTGTGAAGAATGGTCTATGTATAGATGAGAATGTCCTATTTGATGAAAAAAAATCACTTGATATATTTGAGAAGTAGCAAAATATTGTGCTATAAGTTGAAATGAATTTATAAATAAATGACAAGATAAAAACTGAGATGATATTTGAGATTGTAAATTAAAATCATGAGAAATTATTGATGCTTCAAAATATTATTGAACTTCAAGTGATGCTAATGAATATACACGAGTTGAAGATAAAGAAGAAAATCTTATTTGTACAATGCAATATGCTCCAGTATGTTGAATAAATTGAAAAACTTATTGAAATTCTTGTACTGCTTGAAAAAATGAAATTGCTTATTCTTGAGAATGTGATACATATATTGATTCTAGCTTACTTAAAAATCTTAATAAATATACTTCAAATATAAATAAAAAATTAAGTAATGTTTCTGATTCTAAATTAGAAAAAGCTATAGAAAAAGCTGATAAACTTATAGCAAATACTAAATTATTAAAAATTGCTGAAGTAGTTCAAAAAGAAAGAATAACTAAATTATACTTTTTAAAACAACTTATTCAAAAGAAATTAGATATAGTAATAGAATAAATAAAGAAATTTATTAAAGCAGAATATAGAAATATAATCTGCTTTTTTATTAAAAATAATATTTTTTAAAATAAATATTTGACAAATTAATTTAAAAAAATAATATTACCTTGCATTACATAGTAATATAAAATTTATGGAAAAAATTTCTACTCAAATGAGGAAAGGAATTTTAGAATATATTATTCTGTGAATAATCAGTAAATGAGATATTTACTGAGCAGAAATTATAGAAATTTTAAAATGATGAGATTTAATAGTTGCTGAAGGAACTATTTATCCTCTACTTTCTCGTTTAAAAACTGATAATTTAATAACTTATTATTGGATTGAATCTGATTCTTGACACCCAAGAAAATATTATAATTTAACTCAAGAATGAAAAGATTCTTTAATTTTAATGGAAAAAAGTTGGATTGATATAAAATGATCAATTCAAAAAATTTTAAATAAATAATATTTTTTAATAAATTAATATGGATAAGTTTGAACAATATAAACTAGATTTATCTGAAAAAGATAAAAAAATAGTTCAAGATTATTTAGATAAATTAAATAATCTAACAAAGAAATATAATATTGATAAAGAATTATATAATGATATAGAAGAAATGCTTTTCGAAAAATTACAAGCAGAAGAAAATCTGGATCAATTAAAAATCATAAAAATAATAAAGGAAGTTTGAGAACCTGAAATTATATTTTCTGATTATATTGAAGTTAATGAAATAAATAATAATAAAACATCAGAAAAAAAAGAAGAATATATATATCAAAAATTATTGAATAATTGATGGTTAAGAGATAATGAAAATGCAATTTTTTTATGAATAAGTAAAACTTTAGCAGATAAATTACAAATTTCAGTTTTACTTGTAAGAATTTTACTTTTAATACTTATTTTTCCTTTATGAATAAGTATTTGGGTTTATATTTTGGTTTGATTAATTCTTCCTGTAAAATGAATAGATTATTCATGAAAATCAAATATTTCTTACTTTAAAACACAAATTATATTAGTTATAAAAAATTGAATCTATAATCTTATAACTAGTTTCATGAAATTAATGCGATTTATTCCAGTAAAAATATTAATTATTTTGAAATCTATATTTGTCTTTTGTATAAAAAATATTTTACCTGTTTTTAGATTTTTTATTTTTTGATTAATTTGATTATTTTTGAGTTTTTGATTAATTTGACTTATAACAATATGAAGTTTATATTTTACAAATTTTAATTTCGAAAATATAGATTTTGTTCAAAGTTTACCTAACTATTTTATATTTTGAATAATATTTTGAATAATTTCTATTACAATTTTCACTATTTTTAGTTTTATTTATGGATTTTCTAAAAAAATAATAAATAAATATATTTTAAGTTTCTGACTTATTTCTTTTATAATTGCCTTGTTTTTATGAATTTCTACATGATTTGATTTGATTCAAAAATATTCAAATAAAAATGAATTCACACAAAAAACTGAAATAAACATTTGAAATACTTGATCTTACATAATCAATTTAAATGATTTAAAAGAAACAAGTTTTGATTTATGATGAGCAAAATCCATAAAACTTATAAATTCAACTTGATCTAT
>JAQVPN010000013.1 GCA_028702055.1 Candidatus Altimarinota bacterium
CAATCAGTAATCCAAATTAATTCAATATTTTGATTTTGTAAAAAATGATATAATCAAGAAAACTCTCCAGCTACTGCTTTTAATTTACTTCATCCTCAACCATAAAAATTAGTTTCAAATAAATATACTTTTACTCAAGTATATATAGCAAAATCAAATCTTCTTGCTGATTTATCACTTTCTATTTTTATCTCCCAATTTTCTAAAATCCAACTAGCTGTTGCTTGATCTTTATATTGAAATCATTTATTTGAACAAAAATCTTTTATAAAGTCTAGAACTAAATTTTCCATTCAAGTTCAACTTCTATTTTTACGAGCATTACTATCAAGACCTGTTTCTATTCAAAAAACATAGTCATTTAAGTTCGTTATATATTTATGTTGAAAAACTTGTTTTAATCAACTTTCTACAAAAAAGTTTATTATCTCTTTTTCTCAATTTTGATCAAGTGATACATTTTCATCAAAAAGATATCAAACTTCTTTTATCTCTTTTGTTTCATCATCAAGAACTTCTCAAAAATTATGCCTTACAGCAAGTAAAATTGGTAAAATACCTCTTGTTTCTGGGTATTTTTTAACAATCCTAAGAAATTCATCCTCAATTTCTTCTTTTCAAATTAAAAAATTTAATATATTTAATTGTTCTTCAATAAAAGATGTATTATCTTTTATTTTTATAAAGTCACTATAAAAAGACCAAGTAAAGATAGTATTAGTAAAAGTTGATATTAAATTATTAAAGTTTTGCATATTTTAATCAATTAAAAAATAATATATCCGTTTATCAATAATATAAACATTTCATTTTAACATCTCTAATATTATATCATAAGTTTTATCCTTATCTATTATAGGTTTATATTTACTTTTAGAAAAAGTTTCAATATCAATACTTGTAATATTAATTTGATCAAAATCACTATATCTAAGCAAACTTATAAATTCTATTACTTTAATATTTTGTATAATTGTATTAAAATAATTATTTATCATGTCATCAAAATACATACTTACTTCATTATTATCATCATATTTAATATTAAGTTGTCTTAATATTTTTTCAATATCATTATCATCTGATAATTTCTCCAATAATTCTCTTTTGAAGTAATATTCATCATTTATTTCTAAAATATATCATATGGGAGCTTTTTTAAGTTTTGATTCATTTTTATATAATATTTTAGCAGAAATAAAATCTTCTACTACTTCTAATGGAAACTTATTTAATTTTAACTTTCAAAATAAATATACTAAATATCTTCTGTGACTTTCTTTTTCTTCAGAGTCAAAATATTTATAAACTCAAAATAAAAATACTAACAAAGAAATTAATATAGCAAAAAGGTTATATAGAGAAATATTTTGACTTAATACAAATGTAAATTTATATGACTTTTCAAAATATGATATAAATAAATATGATATTAATGGCATTCCTAAAATAAATGTAATAACAAATTTTTTTCTTAAATTGATCATATTATTTAATTCTTTTAATAATATTATTTGGTAATCTTTCGATAAATTCTGAACAATCTCTTGTTAATATTGCAGATAACGTATCATAAGGAGTTTTTCATTTACTATCGATATAAATTTCTCAACTATTAATTTTTGAAACTATTTGATTTACAATTTCTGAAAATTTTTTCTCTTCTCATAATGAAATTCAATAACCTAATAAAGCTTCTTTAAAAGTAACTTTTTTTCATTTTCAATAATTATTTTCAATTGATTTTCTAAAAATATCAGCAATATTTTTTATATTAATATTATCTTTTCAAGATAATAATTCATTTATTTTATTAACACTCAAATCTTTAGATATGTCTTTATATAAATCGTTTTGTCATTTTACTCATGATATATAATTACTACTTATTAAATCTTTTAAATTTGGTTTAATTAGTTCAAATATTTTTATAAAAAAATCTTCATTAAGTCTATCTAAATCAGAAACATCAATTATATCAGAAACAATATTTTTAAATAATTTAAAAAATGCATAAAATCCTGTCGTTTTAATTATTATACTGTTTTTATCTTTATTCTCAGGCCAATATTCATTAAAAATAGTTGCAATAACTCTATAATAAGTATTTATCTTATTGTAAATAATTTGATCTTGTTCTTTAAAAAAAGATAATTTATTTTTTTCTTCATTCAATCTAATCTCATCATCTTTATATTTATTTTCTAAATTGAAAATATCATTTTTATATTCAATTTCTCATAACAGATATAATTTAGTTAAAATATTAACTTCCATTTTTCATACTAGTTCTTTTTGTTTTTCTAGATCAAAAATATTATTTTTAATAATTTTTACTATTTCATCTTTATTATAATCATTCAATAAACTTGAAAGCATTTCAAAAAATGGAGCAAGAGATAAAGTACCGTCTCATTTTCATAATATTTTTATTAATCCTTTTAATGAAGAAGCATCATCCCCGTTTAATCAATTAATAATAGCATAAGAAATATTTTCTACACTTCTATCATTTCAAAATCAATATAAAGAATAAACTAAACTTTTATTAACCTTAACCTGTTCACCATTAATATTTGCAAATATCATTGCTTGATGAAATTTACTTAGTCATACATATATTGATACTATTATTTCAAAAGTTTCATATTCTTCATCCTCTTCATCAAATCAATATAACCTATGTTGTCAATCTAAAATATAAGCATCATTTCATTCAGATAAAATTTCAAAATCTCAATCAGAATTAATCTTAGAATCATTTGAAACTGATATTATAAAAGAATTAGGAAATGTAGCATAAGAAGTTTTAGTTATATAATCTCTAATTTTACTTAATCTTTTAGAATCCCTATCTCTTTGTATTTCTTCTAAACTAGAATATCTGCTTAAATCTTCCTTTACAATTTCCTTCAATTGTTTTGGAGTCATTTTGCAAACAAAAAATTCTCATATTTTTTGTTTAATTGTGAAATAATTTCATTTATTAATTGTTATTTTTTTCATATTATATTATTTATGATTTAAAAAATTCTCATGCCTCATCAAGTTGTTTCTGTATTTTGCTTATATCTCAAGTAGAATTGAGAGATTCTAAAGATATTTTTACAGTACTTATATCATCAGTTTTTGATATTATTGATAATACAGTTTCTGTTCTATGTACATGACTTTTAATGGTAGTAATAATTTTATCTTTTTCATAAAAATCATCTTTTAGTCTTGCATTTTCATTAATAAGTTCTTTTAATTCAAAATATTTGTATATTCAAAAAAAAGTTGAAACTATAGAAATAATAATAGTAATAAAGTATTTCCAATCCAATAATATAGGTATAAATAATATTATTATTTGCTTTATAAATATTATTAATGCTATTACAATAAAAATTATTCAAATTATAATAGTCCAAAATGTAGATTTTTTATAAAATTCCATAAATTAATTTTAAAAACTAATAATTCATCACCACAATCTCCTCAACTTCACCTCTTCAAGCTCAATTACTATTTACATTTCTTCTTGCTTTCACAATTTCAAACTTAAATCCTGAATAAATCTCTCTGATAAAATCCGTATTATGATTACTCATCATAACTTTACATCACATCTTATCTAGCTTTACAAAAACATCCCTAAGCTCTATTTGCATGTTACGAGCAAATCAAGATTCATTGTAACTCGTGAAGTTGGCAGTTTCTGATAATGTATCATATGGAGGATCAAAGTAAACAAAATCTCAAGATTTGGCATTTTTCAAAACATCTTTGAAACTTTGAAGTTTTATTATTGCCTTTGTTTCTTTTAATAATTTTGAAACATTTGTTATATTTTCTTTTTGTACAAAATCAGGATTAGCATAAGAACCGATTGGCACATTGAATTGTCATTTGCTGTTTACTCTGTAGAGTCAGTTGAAACAAGTTCTATTTAAATATATAAATCTTCCTGCTCTTTGCACATCAGTAAAATTTTCTTGCCAGTTTTCTTGTCTATCCCAAGCTCTAATTTCAGTGTAGAAATCTTTGCTATGATTACATGTTTCTAAAAATTTTATTAATTTTTTTGGTTTATCTTTGATAACTTGATAAGTATTTATAAGCTCTGCATTAACATCACTTAAAAAACTTTGTTTCTTTTGTAGTGCAAAAAATACAGCTCAACCTCATAAAAAAGGTTCGTGATAATTATTAAATTCTGTCGGAAATAGCTTTTTTAATTGAGGCATAATTTGTCTTTTTCATCCTACCCATTTAACAAAAGGTGTAGCATTTATCATTTTTTTATTTGTATCAAAAAAAGACTTTGCCTCTTCAAATGAAGCAAAATTCATATGTTCAAACCAAGATTTAACTAAATGAAAATCAAATCAAAATTGAATTGAAAATCTCAAACTATTTAATGCTATTGAAGTCATATTTATATCTTTTTTATTAAATTTTTGCTATTATACATTTTTTCAAATTTTATCAAATATTAATTCTCCTCTTTCAACTCTCTCACAAATTTATCAAAACAAAACTAGAAAACTCGCTCTAATTGAACGAACTCTTTCAAGTAATTCTTTGAAATAATCTTTTCAAAAATTTTCTCAGTTTTTAAGTCTTTCGTCGTCCATAACAAAACCTTTGATAAGATAGTCTCTCAAAACTTGAGTTGCCCAAATTCTGAACTGAGTTGCTTGTGCTGAATTTACACGATATCAAACAGAAATTATTGCATCTAGATTATAGAATTTTACTTCTCTCTTAACTTCTCTGTTTCATTCTATTTGAACTATTGGGAAATTCCTAATAGTTCATTCTTCAATTAATTCTCAGGTATTGTAAATATTTTTTAGGTGTTCATTTATAGTAGTAAGATCAACTCAAAAAAGTTCAGCCATTCTTTTTTGATTTAGCCAAACATTTTCATCTTGGAAAAATATTTCTATTTTCACATTTCCATTTGGATTAGTATAAAATAGAAAATCTTTTATTTCATCTTTTAATGTGATTTCTTTAGACATATAGAAAGCTTATTTATTATTAAAATTTATTATACATTTTTTTCGCATTTATCAAACTTTTCTCCATTATACAAAACTCATCTTAAATAAACCTTAAATTTTAAAACTTTTTTAAAATAAAAATTTACAAAAACAAAAAATAAGGTTTAAATAAATTAAACCTTATTTTTCAAATATTTCTTTTTCCCAATTTTTCAATTTTTCTAAATCTTCTATTGCAAATTTTGTATCTATTTCTTGTCATCTCAAATCTATAAAAATCTGAATTTCTCCGGCATCTAAATTTGCTAAAAATTCTTTTAAATCGAGTAAATCTTCTTTGGTTGCAATTTTTGGAATAGTTACAATATATTTGTCTATTTTTTCTTCCAAAACAACTTCTTTATTTTTTTCTTCTTCTAGACTCTCGTTAACTTCACAGAAATCAGAACAAACTTCTGTGTTTTCATCGTTTTCTTCTTCATTTTCTAAATTATCTTCTTCTTCATTTTTTTCTTGTTTTATATTTTCTTTTAAATTTTTTGTTTCTGTAACTTGATTATTTATATTTGCTATTTTTCAAATATATCTAACATTATCAAAAATTCCTAAATCCATAGCTTGTTCTCTAATAGACATAAGTGGAATAATTTTCATTTCCTTTACTTGTATATTTTTTCTTTTGTATTCTTGATTTATGCTTAAAAATCAATCAACTATAACAACCATATCTTCTTTTACTTTGTCTTTGTATTTATCATGATCTTTATCAAAAATAGTAATTTCAAAATCATAATTAAAACTTTCTACAGATAAAAAAATCATTCTTTTTCCAGTTTTTGTAATCATTCTTCTGACTTCTTTTATAACTCAAACGGCTTGAATTGATTCTCTTTCTTTCATTTTAGCATTTTCTAATTCTTCAAAACTCATTTTTAAGAATTTATCATTTTTGCTTCTTTTTGAAATATATTTTTGAAGTCAATCAAGCGGATGTCCAGAAACTCTAAATCCAAGAACATCTTTTTCTCTTTTTAATTTTTCTTCAAATGAAAAATCTTCTCAATTTTCTAATTTCAGAGAATCTGAATCAGTATCTCAAGAAAAATCAAACATACCGATTTGAGATGAAGCTTCTTTTTTTACATCAGCTTTTGAAAATCTAGTTATATTTTCTATGTTTGAAAAAAGTTGTCATCTGACACCAAATTCATCCATAGAACCTGATAAAATAAGCGATTCTAAAGATTTTTTATTTACGACATCTTTTCAAGCTTTTTTGATAAATTCTTCTAAATTTGTGAAATTTCAATTTTCTTTTCTAGAATTTAGAATAGCATCAATTGGTCAATCTCAAAGTCATTTTATAGCTTTTAATCAAAATCTTATAGTTTTATCATCTATATATGTAAAATGTTTTAATGATTGATTTACACTAGGAGGAAGAACATCAATTCATTTCATTTTAGCCTCAGTAACTTCTAAAACTATTCTTTCCATATTTTCTTCATCACTAGTCATCATAGCAGTCAAAAACTCTGTAGGAAAATAAGCTTTTAAATAAGCTGTATGATAAGCAATAAGAGCATAACAGGCTGCATGTGATTTATTAAATGAATAATCCGCAGCTGGCATTATCATTTTTTCATAAATATAATTTGAAGTTTCTGGTTTATAATTTCTAAAAGTTTCTGCTCTTTTTATAAATTCTAATCTAAGAGCTTCGATAACATCTTTTTTCTTTTTTCAAACTCATCTACGAAGCATATCGGCTTCGGCAAGAGTAAAACCTGCCATTGATTGAACAAGTCTCATAAGTTGTTCTTGGTAAACGGCAATTCAATAAGTAACATTCATAAAAAATCCTAAATCTTCGAAAAGTTTAGTTCTTTCTATTTCTATTATATTTTTTCAATATTTTTTTTCTAATTCCAAAGCTAATTCATCATACATATAATCAATAGCTTCTCTTCAATGTTTTCTATCTACATAATTTGGAATAAATGCTATTGGTCCTGGACGATAAAGTGCAACCATCGCGATAATATCTTCAAAAGTATTTGGTTTCAAATCTATCAAATATTTTCTCATACCATCAGATTCAAATTGAAAAACCCCAGTAGTATCTCAAGCGGCAAATATTTCAAAAACTGATTTATCATCCATATTTATTTTAGATAAATCTATGTCTATATTTTTTGTAAATTTTATTATTTCTTTTGTTCTTTTTATAATTGTTAAGTTCCTAAGTCACAAAAAATCCATTTTAAGAAGTCATAAATCTTCAAGTGGGTGAGCTGAATATTGAGTAATAATTGAATCATTATTTTTTGGTGGAAATTGCAAAGCCGTAAAATTTGTCATTGGCTCTGGAGCTATGATAACAGCACAAGCATGAACTCAAATTTGTCTAACATTTCATTCTATTTTGAGGGCATCATCAACGATTTCTTTGTATTTAGGATTATTATCGTAGGCTTCCTTAAATTCTATAGAATCTTCTAAAGCTCATTTTAGTTTTGTTCCTGGCTTTTCTGGAATAAGTTTAGCAAAATCATTCATTTCTTGAAATGCTACTCATCTAACTCTTCCTACATCTTTAACTCGGGCACGAGCAGCAAATGTACCAAAAGTACAAATTTGAGCAACATGATCAGCTCAATATTTATTTCTACAATAATCTATAACTCTATCTCTAGCATCATCAGCGAAATCTACATCTATATCAGGCATAGAAACTCTGGCTGGATTTAAAAATCTTTCAAAAAGTAATTCGTATGGAAGTGGATCAATATCAGTAATTCAAGATAAATAAGCAAGTAATGCTCAAGCAGCTGAACCTCTTCAAGGTCAAACTGGAATATCATTGTCTTTTGCCCAATTTATATAATCTGCAACTATCAAAAAATATCAATCAAATCACATCTCATGAACTACTAAAAGTTCATATTCAAGTCTTTCTAATTTAGATTTAAAATCAGGTGATAATTTTTTAATTATTTCTATTTTTTTTGTAGTAAAAAATTTCAAAGCCAAACTTTGAAGCTCTTCCACTCAAGTATCTTGTAATTTTCAAGCTAATTTTGGACCTTCTATTTTTTTGATAAATTCAAAAATTTCATCTTCAGAAAGTCAAAAATCATATCTTTTATTTAATCACAAAAAACACAAATATCTTAAATACCATTCAGACATTTCAAGTTTTTGAATTCAAGTTTCTTCTTTTTCTAAATCTATGGCTTTATTATAAATAATTTGGTCTTTTTCTGGTAATTCATATCTAGGAATCAAAACTCATCATCTAGGAATTTTGATATCTACCATATCGGCAATTTTTTTTGTATTGTAAAGAGATTGTGGAATATGACCAAAAAGCACTTCCATTTCTCGCTCTGACAAAAAAGAATAATCTCAATTTATAAGACTTGGTCTATCTGGATTTTCCATTACATGTCCAGTTCAAAGAGCCTGAATTACATCTTGAGTAGTTTTATCTGATTTTTCAATATAGTAACAAGTATTTGTTGCAACTACAGGAATTGAATATTTTTGAGAAATTTCTATAAGTTTATCTGTAATAAGTCTTTGTTTTGGAATATCTTCATGATAAATAAGTTCTAGAAAATAATTTTCTACTCCAAAAATATTTTGATAAAATTTTATTCTCTCATATATTTCTTCATCTGTTTTCCCAGAAAGTATAAAATATGCTAATTCTGAATTATGATTTCCTGATAAACAAACTATATTTTGATTATATTTTGAAAGCATTTCAGTATCTATTCTGGGAACTTCTTTAAATCATTCTAAATTTGATGAAGTTACAAGATTTATAATATTTTTATATCCATCTAAATTTTTTGCAATTAAAACTAGTGAATGTGGAATATTATGTTTTGAATGATCGGAAATTCAATTTGAAACAACATAAAATTCACATCATAAAATAGGCTTTATTCATTCAGAAAGACAAGCTTCATAAAATTCATGTCATCAATGTATATTTGCTGTATCAGTAATACAAACAGCTTCCATACCAAGTTCATGAGCTTTTTTAACATAAGCTTTTGGTTTTGGTAATCAGTTTAATATAGAATAATGTGTGTGGTTGTGTAGATGAATAAACATTGTGTACAAAAAGATGAAATATTTTTTTTATTATAGAAAAAATATGCGATATAGCAAAATTTTTTAGAAAAGAAAAACTCCAATTTCTTGGAGTTTTTTGTTTAAAAATCAAATTATCTAATTTCTTTAAGTCTAGCAGCTTTACCTGTAAGAGTTCTGATAAATCTAATATTTTTTCTTCTTGTTTTAAATTGTCTTAATACAGCTATTTTTTCTATGTTTGCAGAATTTACTGGAAATATTTTTTCTACACCAAAACCTCCATCTACTTTTCTAACTGTAAATGTTTTTTCAAGTGGAGTTTTCCCAGCAACACTTATAACAAGACCTTTAAATCTTTGTGTTCTTTCTTTGTTTCATTCAACTATTTTTTGGTGAACTTCAACTTCCATACCTGTTTTTACAACTGGTCTTTCTGATTTTATAAATTCAGATTGAATTTCTCTTAATAATGCTATGTTACTCATTTTTGATATAATTATTTTTAAAGTTACGGGGCAGATTTTATACATAAAATTAATAAAATCAAATTTTTTTTGAATTTTTATTTTTTAAAGTTATAATAAAATTAATTTATTTAATAATTTATTTTATTTATGCTACTTTCTACAATTGATATACTTTATATTGTTTTAAGTATATTTACTTCTATAGTTTGAACTTTACTTATTGTGGCTCTTTATAGACTTATAAAAATATTATGAGTTGTAAACGAATTGATGACTTATGTACAAAAAGTAAATAATATGCTGTCTATGTGGGAACAAATTCCAAATATAATTTTAGAAAAAATAAAATCTATAATTTGAAAATAATTTTATGTCAAAAATAATAAAACTTGATAAAAATTTATCAAATCAAATCGCTGCTTGAGAAGTAGTAGAAAGACCAGTTTCTGTTGTAAAAGAATTAGTCGAAAATTCCCTAGATGCAAATTGCGATTATATAAAAATAGAAATAACGGATGCTTGATTAAAATCAATAATTGTAAGTGATAATTGATCATGAATAGATAAAAATGATTTAGAAATAGCAACAGAAAAATATACAACAAGTAAAATAAAATCTCTAGAAGATTTATATAATGTAATGACTTTTTGATTTAGATGAGAAGCTTTAGCTTCTATTTCATCAGTTTCAAAATTAAAAATTATTTCGAAAACTGCAGAAGATAATTTTTGAAATTTACTTATTATAAATTGATGAGAAAAAGAAAAAATAATATCAACAGCAAGTGAAAATGGGACAAAAATAGAAGTAAATAATCTATTTTTTAATACTCCAGCAAGATTAAATTATTTAAAAACTGCTAAAACAGAATATAGTCATATTCAAGAATTTTTACAAAATATAACCCTTTCTTACCCTGAAATTTGATTTGAATTTATCAGTGATAATAAAGAAATATTTAAATATAAAAAATGAGAAGATTTAAAAACAAGGATTTATAATATTTATGGTGATGAATTTGCTTCAAATTTATTAAAAATAGATTTTTCTATGTCTTGAATGAAAGTTACTTGATACATTTCAAGCCCAAATGTAAGTTTCCAAAATAAAAATAGACAAGTAATTTTTGTAAATAGAAGAATAATAAAAAGTCCTATAATTTACAAAGCTATAAATGATGCTTATTTAAGATATATTCCTCATTCTTCATATCCTGCTTATGTGTTAAATTTAGAAATAAATCCAACAATTATTGATGTAAATGTTCATCCAAGAAAACAAGAAATCAGATTTGCTTCTGAGTCAGAAGTTTTTAGATGTTTTTATCATGCAATTGCTGATAATTTAGAAAAAACAAGCTTAGTTTGAGTTTGAAATCAAGAAGAAAATAATAATTTTGTTGCAGAAGATTTATTTTCAAAATGAAATTTTACAGAAAATAAGTTTAATCAAAGTAATTCACCAAAATATTATACTCCATCAGGAACAAATTTTAGAGAATTTTCTCCATATAAAGAAATAAATCTAAATCCAAATCAATCACAAATCAAAGAAAGTCTAGATTTTTCTCGTGAAATATTATGAAATTTTCAAGAAGAAAATATTAGTTCAAATGATTTACATGAAACTAAACTTGGTAGGGTTGTTGGACAAATGTTTAATTCATATATAGTTGTAGAAACTAAAGATAAAAATATGTTAATTCTTGATCAACATGCTTTGGCTGAAAGAATAATTTATGAAAAATTATCTAAACAAAAAAATGAAGCAAAATCACAAAGATTACTAATACGAGAAAATATAAATTTAACAGCAAAAGAAAAATGATTAATTGAAACTAATAAATATACATTTTTGGAAATTTGATTTGATTTTGAGTTCTTATGATGAAATAATTTGATTCTAAATTCTATTCCAGATTTTATAAATAAAGAAAATTCAAAAGAAATATTTTTATCAATTATATGAGATTTAGAAAATTGAGCTTCAAAAATAAAAACACTAGAAGAAGTTAAAAATAAAATACTTGCTTATACTTCTTGTAGACGAGCTATAAAATTCTGAAATAAATTATCTATATTCGAGATGAATAAATTATTAAATGATGCAGTTTTAGATTATTCTAACACTTGTCCTCACTGAAGACCCGTGGCTTTTGAAATAAATCTAGAGGAATTAAAAAAGAAGTATGAAAGATAAAATAAAATTATTTAGAAAAAAAGGGTTTTAGGGGGCGGAACGATAGTGATTACTCATAGAAAGCAAAAAAGTAAATACTGAAATTTCCGCCCCCTAAGACTTTTGTTACTTTTGGTCATAAAAGTAAGTATAGAATTTTTTTAAATTAAAAAAAAGAGACTTTTTAATCTCTTTTTTTTGATTATTATTTTGAATAAAAAGTAGGGATAAACTTATTTATAAATCCATGGAGCTATTGCATTTAGTATCAATCCTGATAATAAAAGTAATATAAGTCCTCCAATAGTCATAGTAATTTTTTTCTTTATTTCATCTTTATTTCACCCCATACTTCACATAGATAACATAAGTCAGTTTATAACTATAAACAAAACTCATCCCAAAGCAGCTAAATAAGTGAAATATTTAATTATTCATCACATAAGTTGCATAACTGTTTTAAATCCAGGTTTTACTGTACAAGTATAATCTCATGGAGATCAAACACATCAAGCTCAAGGAATATCTTCTGAAACATGAACTTGTATTCATTCTGAAGAAGATGATGATGATGTTCAATCTGTTGTAGAAGAATCATCAGCAAAAACATTTCATCAAAAAAGAATAAAACCAAAAACTAAGATTAAAATTATTTTTTTAACTCCTAAAATACTTATTTTATTTAACATAAATTATTTTCTAAATTATTTATAAAGTAGCTAAATCAAGTAGGAATGTATAAGAAGCAAGTAAAATCAAAGTTGCAATAATTGTATTTACAACTATTGACTTTGCTTTTTTTACTTTTTCTTCATTTCATCATGCAGTTACATAATAATATCAAGCCATACTTAAAAATACTATAGCAATCGGTCCAGCAAAAAATAATGACAAATTTGCTAAATTATCAAATAAATTTTTTCAATCCGATAAACTTCAAGAAAATGCTACATTTTTCCAAACATCTATAACTCATACGAAAATAAGAGCTAAAATTGTATAAAGCAATTTTGATTTTGCTTCTTTTAATTTATCATCTCTTCATCTTGCTGTCATTATTTTAACTCATTCAAATACAAAAAGGAAAATAGCTATAGCAAAAATTAAAACTTTTACAAATCATAAAATAGAATCATTTACGGTATAACCAAAATTAAATGGATTTATAAAAATATTTGCTGTTGTATCTACAGAAGTCCAAGATCATAAATTTGTTCTATTTGTTATATCCATACTAGATAAATCATCTCTACGGAAAGAGTTATATAAAGTCCCCGGAATATTTATAAAAAGCATAGCAACAAGAGCATACCGAAGTTGTCTTTTTGATTTTGATAATTGATCATCATCTTTTCAAAGAGACATTATCATCATAATTCAAACATAAACTAAATATATAACGAGCAATGCTGATATAATTGTTTTAAAAGTTCTAAGTATATTTGTTCAGATGTTATTTACATTTTGAGTAAAATCATCTCAAGTAGAAACTTGCATAGAAGCTCAATTAAGCTCGCTACTAGAAGGAATATCAATAACTCATGCAAATACATAATTTGAGAAAATTAAAGCAAAAAATAATCAAATTATTAAACATATTTTTTTTACATTATTTATTTTAGTAGTCATATTTCTTTATGATTAAATTTTAGATTCTGGAATAATAAAAAATGTTAATATCAAATAACTAGTAACTAAAAGTAAAAGTCATATGAATATATATTTTATCATAGCTTTTCATTTTTTTACACTTTCTTCATTTCATCATGATAAAATTATTTTTAATCAAGCATATATAATCATAACTATAATTAAAATTCAGATAAATCAGTTTATCCAATTTATTACAGTTACAACAACTCATAAAGTTCATTCTATATTTGGATTTTTTAAACAAGCTTCAGTGACTATAGAACTATTACTACAACTTAATTGTCAGTAAATATTTGATACAATTGCTCGTGAAATTTTTATAACT
>JAQVPN010000131.1 GCA_028702055.1 Candidatus Altimarinota bacterium
TAATAGATTTTCTAATATTTCTGATTTAGTAAAAGAAATAGTTAAAGAAAATTGAGAATTAAAAACTAAACAAGAATTTATTTCTGGACTTGATTTTGATATAGATTGACTTGTTATAAAAGTAAATAATATATCTTTATGGAATGAAATAGGTTTTACTGTTCATCATCCAAGATATGCAATTGCTTATAAATTTCCGGCTGATATAATAACTACAAAATTACTTTCTATAGAACATTCTGTTGGTAGAACTGGTACGATAACTCCAGTTGCTAATTTGGAAGCTGTAAATGTAGGTTGAGTTATCGTCAGAAGAGCAACTTTGCATAATTATGAAGAACTCAGAGAAAAAGATATAATGATTTGAGATAATGTTTTTATCAAAAGAGCTTGAGAAGTAATACCAGAAGTTGTATCTGTTATTAAAGAAGCAAGAAATTGAGATGAAATTTTTATTGAAATTCCAGAAAAATGTCCAATTTGTAATACTTCTGTTGCAAAAGATCAAGATAAAGTTAGATATTATTGTCCAAATCATTTATGATGTGCAGCTCAAATTTCAGGAAAAATTATTTATCAAGTATGAAAAACAGGTTTAAATATAGATTGACTTGGAGAAAAACAAATAGAACTTTTTATAGATTTATGATTTATAAATGATTTAGTAGATATTTTTAATCTAAAAAATTATAGAGCAGATTTACTTTCTTTAGAATGATATAAAGAAAAATCAGTGAATAACTTACTTGAATCTATAGAAAATTCAAGAAATATGAAAATAGAAACTTTTCTTCAATCTTTAGCTATTTCTCAAGTAGGAAAAAAAGCGGCAAAGATTATTTCAAACTTATTCCAAAATGAGGAGAATATAAGCGATTTTCATTTTAGTTTAGAAGATTTTGAAAATTTGCCAGATATTTGACCTGAAACAGCAAAAAATATAGTTAATTATTTTTTAGAAAATAAAGAATTTTTAAATAAATATTTGAAAGAAATAAATATAGATTTCTGAAATAATATTCAAGAAAATTGAAAATTATCAGGTTTAAAATTTTGTATAACTGGTAGTTTTGAAAATATTAGTCGCGATGAAATAGTAAAAATTATAGAAGAAAATTCTTGAGAATTTGTAAGTAGTGTATGAAAATCAACTGATTTTTTAATTGCATGAGAAAAAGCAGGTTCTAAAATAGCAAAAGCACAAGATTTATGAATAAAAGTTCTTAATTTAGAAGAATTTTATGAAATGATTTAAAATAAATAAGCCTCGAAATTTGAGTTTCTAGGCTTATTTATTTTAGAAATTAGTTATTTCTTTTATTAAATTATTTATAAAATTAGTTGGATTATATTTTTTTATTATTTCATTATAATTGTTTTTTGAATCTTTGTTTTTTAAATTTAGTATATTATTTTTTATTTCTCAAATACTCATAGGTAAAAAATATTCTATTAAATCTCAAAAAACAGATTTAATATTATCTATTTTAGAAGCAATTATTGGTTTTTCAAAATTTATAGCATCAGATAGTTCAAATGGAAAACTTTCGTATAAACTAGGATAAATAACTCAAATAGATTCAAAATAATAAAAATATAAATCTTCTTCTTTTATATCAGGTAAAAATTTTACTTTATTTTGTAATCAATTTCTCAAAATTAATTCTCTAACTTCTATAATGTTTCATATATTCTTGTCAGTAAAAACTAAATCTATATTCTTATTATCATCTTTTATTATTCTAGAAAAAGCTTCAAATAATCTATTAATATTTTTATTTGATGCATAAGTTCCAGGATATATAATATAATCATTTGTAATATTATATTTCATTCTAATATCTATAAAATCTTCATTTTTTCTAGATTTTATAAAAAATGGATTTATTAATGCAATTTTATTTTCTTCTATGTTTAATTTTTCATTTAATCAACTTATTATTTCATTTGAAAATCAAAGTATTTTATCGGTTTTTCAAAAAGATAATTTCATTATAATTAAATCAAAATATTTTTTAAAGCTTGATTTATAATTTGGATAAAGTAATTCTTTTAAATTTTCTAAGAAAATTAGATTTCTTTTTTTATAAAAATAAGGTCTTTTGTATGAAAAAAATATCAAAGCATCTAAATTTTCTTCATTAAAATATTTATTTCCTGCAAATTGATCAGAAAAACTACCAGCAATTGTGTTAACTTTTTTTATATCTAAAAAATTTGATAATTCTATGAAATTATAGAAATTTAAACTTGATGTATAAATTATAAATTTATTTTCCTTTGATTCATCTTTTAAATTTGATAAAAACTCATATATAAATTTAAAATAATAAGTATTTGTATTTATTGTTCTGAGGTCAAGACCGATTTTCATCTTGTTAATTTTTTAATATTAAAATCATTTTTTAATATAATTAAAACTATAAAAAAAACAAGTAAATTAGCTAATTTACTTGTTTTTTATTTTTTAGTAAAAATTTAAGGCTTTATTATTTTACTATTCATTTAAAAATTCATTAATTATTTTAGTGTCTTGATAATATTTCTGTTCAAAAATATCTTCATTTAAAATAATTTTCTTAATTTTAAAATCTTTTATTATTACTCAAGATTCAGTATTTTCAGCTTCTAGAGAAGCATCGACATCAATACTTTTATCTCGAAATTTGAAAGTAACTTTTTTATCACTTTCCCATTCAAAATCATATATATTCCAATCAGAAACATTTGAATAATCATTATAATAATCTCTTTTATATTTATTTTTATGTTTTATTGGAGAAATTGCACTAAGATTTTCTATTATAAAATTTTCTTTATATCTTTTTTTTGCTTCATCTAAATCAATTTTATTAGGATTACATACAAATTCGTTTTCATTTTTTGAATATGAAATTTCATTATCAGAGCAATCATTTCTTAAAAAATTTATAAATTTATCATATTTAGAATTTATAAAAGCATTTTCAAAATAATATTTATAAGATTTTTTTAAGCTAAATTGTATTCAATTTGGAATATATAAAGTTATTTCTTTTTTAAAAACAGAAAAAGGAACTTTTTTTGAAAATATTTTATTATTTTCATAATTTAATTTTATATTTTTATCAATATTTGATAAATTTATTTTTGAAAATCATGATTTTATTTTTTCTTTTATTTCGTCATTTCAGTAAAAAATATTTTTTATTTCTATTTTTAGGATAGATCAAGTTGAATTTATAAGTTTTATGGATTTTGCTCATCATAAATCAAAACTTGTTTCTTTTAAATCATTTAAATTGATTATGTAAGATCAAGTATTTCAAATGTTTATTTCAGTCTTTTGTGTGAATTCATTTTTATTTGAATATTTTTGAATCAAA
>JAQVPN010000132.1 GCA_028702055.1 Candidatus Altimarinota bacterium
CAGACTTAACCATCTAGCCTCAGAAGCCACGCAGGTCAAAGCTGTTTTAGATGTCATCAGCGACATCGCCGATCAGACCAATCTTTTAGCTCTTAACGCTGCCATTGAAGCTGCTCGTGCGGGAGAACATGGTAGAGGATTTGCTGTTGTGGCAGATGAAGTGCGAAAATTAGCCGAACGAACCCAAAAAAGTCTTGTGGAAACCAACGCAACGGTCAATGTTATTGTCCAATCCATTCATGATATTAGTGGACAAATGAATGCGAATACCGTACGAATTAACTCCTTGTGTGATTTATCTGAAACGGTTTCTCATCAAACAGATGAAGCAGTTATAATGCTGGGTGAAAGTGTTCATGCCACCAATGAAATAGCCAATCAAACCAAAGCCAATATGATTTTAGTGGATGAAGCGGTCATTCAAAAGATTGGGATTATTAATAACCTCTCAAGTTCTAATGCAAGAAGCGTTGAAGAGATAGCTGCAGCATCTAACCATTTAGCAACCTTGGCACAGAGCTTAAGCAATACGCTAGCAGAATTTAAAACAGCATAAGGAGTAAACAATGAAACGACCCATTCCTCGAGATGAAGCAATAACGCTTGATCCAAAACGTTACTTAGTGAGTAGAACAGATAAACATGGCGTTATCGAATTTGCCAATGAGTATTTTGTAGAAATCAGTGGGTATACGAAAGAAGAGCTTATAGGCCAACCCCACAGCCTTATTCGTCATCCCGATATGCCCCGCATTGTTTTTAAAGTGATGTGGGAACGCATACAAAGCGGTAAAGATATTTTAGCACTTGTTAAAAATCTCGCAAAAGATGGCCGATACTATTGGGTTTTTACAACATTTGAGCCTGATCGCGATTTAGATAGTGGCGAAATATTTGGATACAAAGCCTTTAGAAAAGCTGCACCTAAAGATGTTATTGAGATTATAGAGTCATTGTATAAAAAACTCTTGGCTGTTGAACAAGAAGGAGGTATGGAAGCATCTTTTGCTTATCTGCAAAACTTTTTACATGAAAAAGATCCATCCTTGGAGTTTCACGATATTATGGAAAATATTCACAAGTTTTATTAGAATTTTATTTGGTTTTTTTGTTATATTGACATAAAATTTTGAAAATTTTGAGTATATAGAGAAGTTTTGTTTTGTATCATGGTTATCATTAAAAATTATAGTTAAAATATTTTTATTTTGCTATAATTTAAAAGTGACAATTTTATTTAAGGTTGGTTTTTTTGTATCATCTCACAAGAAATATCTTTTTAATGCTATCTTTTTTTTCTTCACTCACTGCGCGTGATAACTTTGTTTTTGCACCTTTACCTACAGAAGATAGAGAAACTGTCTATAACGATTTTTATCCTATGATTAAATACCTTGAAAAAAAACTCAATATAACTATCTCAGTTGTTTATTATGATAAGTATGAGGAAATTATTAAAAATATTTCAGAAGGAAAAGTAGACTTGGCATATCTTGGGCCTCTTCCTTATGTTGCACTAAAAGAAAAATTTAATGATGTAGCGCCACTGGTGACTTTTAAAGATAAAGAGGGGCTAACTTCCTACACGTGTTCACTTGTCACATCGATGCATACTACAAAAAAAGAGAAAGTTGCCCTTACGCAACCTCTTTCAACCTGTGGGTATCTCTCTGTCAATACACTTTTAGACAAAAACTTAGAGAAATATCACTATAAATACGTAGGAAGGCATGATTTAGTTGCTCTGAAAATTCTACAAGGAGAGTTTGATTTAGGTGGCATTAAAAGTGATATTGTTAAACACTACTATCACCTAGGATTGCAAGAAATCGCTATAACAAAACCTTTTCCCATGTTTGCCATGGTTGCCAATACACAAAGTGTTTCGAAAGATAGAGTAAAAGAGTTTCGTCATGCTCTTTTAAATGTGGAGACCAAAGAGTTAGCTACTTGGGGTGGTTCTATCAAATACGGTGCTGTAGAAACTAATGACACCAATTATAACCCAATCCGTGAAATGAAAAAAAATATCACTATTCCCCATAAAGATAATTTTTAGTGAAACAGGTAAAAAACTCTTTTGAGTCCTCTTTTTTCATCCTGATCACTTTAATAACTATCATTGGCGGCTTTTCTATCGTTTATTTGGATTATCAAAAAAAAGAAAAAATAGAGGCGTATTACCAAAAAAATATAGTAGTATTAGACTTGGCCTATCATGCAAGTGTTGATAAGTACAACTTTTTTGCTTCAAGTATGAAAAGTTATCTTTTAAAATCAGGAGAGCTCGAAAATCTTTCGCGTGCCATTCATGCTAAAGAGGAAGATGATAAAAGATTTTATAAAGGGCTGTTTTACAAAAACTTCTATCCAATGTACAAGGATATGCAACAAATTGGTATAAGACAGGTTCATTTTTATCTGAGCGATAATACGAGTTTTTTAAGATACCATAGTCCTGAAAAATATGGTGATGATTTAACTACTTATAGGCCTACAGTTGATTATGTCAATAAAACGCATCAAACTATTTCGTGTTTTGAAACAGGACGAGTAATAGCTGGTTTTAGAAATGTTTTTCCGATTGAATACAATAATGAATATTTAGGTGGCGTTGAGATAAGTGCCTCTTTGAAATCTATTTTAGATTCTATGCAAACTCTTTTACCTAAACAGGAGTTCCACTTTATCCTCAATGCAAAATTTATAGATTATAAGCTTTTTCATTCCCAAGAGTATCTTTACTCTCTCTCAGACATTAGCCATGATTTTATGCAAGAAGATAGCAACTCTATATTATTAGATTCTCCCAAAGAGCTTTCAACTAAAACTAAAGAGATCAATAAACTGCTTTCACAAGATAAAGAAATCAAAGAAGCATTAAAGCAAAACGAAGCTATATCCAAGAGTATTGCACTTGCAGATACTTCATATAATATAACTTTTTTACCAATTTTTGGTATAGAAAAAAGACTTGAGGGATATCTGATATCTTATGAAAGAGCAGATGACATTCCCCTTATTCAACAACAAGAGCAATGGTATGCAGCCGGTATTATAATTGCTTATATTTTATTGTTGATTTTGCTTTTCGTATTACGTAAAAGATCAAAAGAAATAAGTGAGCAAAAAAATTGGTTTACAGATGTTAATGACTCATTAGGTGACGGGCTCTATGTTACAGATACAAGTGCCAATATAGTTTATATCAATCCTATGGCTTGTCAAATATTAGGTTATACCAAAGAGGAATTACTGGGTAAATCTGCGCATTATATGTTTCACACTCACCATGGAAATCAAAATACACCGCTTAGTGAGTGCCCAATTTTATGTGGCGTACTTGAAGAGGGTTACATGCAAAG
>JAQVPN010000014.1 GCA_028702055.1 Candidatus Altimarinota bacterium
AAGCTGTTAAAATGTTAGCTTGAATTGTTTATGGTCATAAACAAGAACCTATAAAAGTAAAAATGGATTATTCTTCATTTTTAAAAACTTTTAGAATTTCTTGAAAAAATCATGTTATAACTCTTGATTTTGGTAAAAATAAAATAGATACAATAGTTCATGATATACAAAAAGAACCAGTTTCTGGAGATTTTTCTCATATAGATTTTCTAGCTATAGTAAAATGAGAAAAAATTAATACTAATATTCCTTTATCTTTTATTTGAGATTCTGCTGCTGCTAAAGAATGAGCAATTTTAGAAGAATATATAAAAGAAATAGAAGTTAAATGTCAACCTACAGATTTAGTTAATAATTTTGAAGTAGATTTATCAAAATTAGAAAAAATAGGTGATATTATAAGAGTAGAAGATTTAATTATAGATACAAATAAATTTACTGTTATAACTGAATGACATTCAGTTATAGTTGTTGCTAGTCAACCAAAAGTACAAAAAGAAGAGGAAGAAGAAACTACTGTTTCTGCAACGGAAGTTCCTGCTTCAGAACAAACAACTGAAGAAAAATAATTTTTAAAAAAAATTAGTAAAAAAGTAATTTTGAAATATAATCAAAATTACTTTTTTTATTTTTAAACAAAATTTACCATATGAAAGTAATTGTTTATTGAGCAAATGAAGATTCTACAAAATTATTTAATATAGTTAAAGAATCATTAGAAGATTTATGATTAGGAGAATTTATTCCTCTTGAAACAAGTAATGAAGAATCTTTAAAAGAAGAATTATCTATTACTAAAGAACCAGCTTTTATAATTGAAGAAGAAAGCATAGAATTTAAAGATATGATTTTCGAATGAATTATTCCTGAAAAGGAAGAAATTTCTTCTATGTTTATGAGTATAATTGGTTGATGACAAGAAGAATGATGATCTTGTTCAACTGATTCTTGTGGATCTTGTTCTTGCCATTGTTAATATAAAACAAAAAAATAAGCTTTCAATTAAGAAAGCTTATTTTTTTGTTTTATATTAATTTAATTTTCAGTTTTTTATATCTTCAAATGAAATTTTAACTTTTATTAATCACATCCATTTTTTGTAAGTAAAAATTTCATTTTTATAATCAACTTCTCATTTTATTTTTCATATTTTTCAAGAGAAACTATAAAAATTATCATTTTTTTCAATTGGATTATAGTTGTAATTGATTAAATCAAAAATAATATTTTCTTGCCATTTGTTTTCTTCTCACATTTTAATAATTCATTCTTTTCAGTTTTTACTTACTAAATTTAATATATCTCAATTAACTCTGAGTAATCATGTAATTGTCATAATATTTCAATCAATATTAAAAACTTTATCAAAAATAATATTTTCTTGCCATTTATTTTCTTCTCAAAATTTTATATGTCAGCATTTTTTATCTTTTTTTGCATAATAATATATTTCTCAATTTATTTCTTCTATATTTAAAACTTTATCAAAAATAATATTTTCTTTATAATTTATTTCTTCTCAAAATTTTATATATCAAATTTTATTATTTATTTCTGCCAAATAGTAATATTCTCAATTTATTTCTTCAAAATCAGAAATATAATCAAAAACAATATTTTCTTGGTATTTATAAGTATTTGATAATTTTATATATCAAATTTTATTATTTATTTTAGCACAATAGAAATATTCTCAATTTATTTCTTCAAAATCAGAAATATAATCAAAAATAAAATCATCTTTTTTAATATTATTCTCATTTTCAATTTTTTGAATACAATATTTATTTGTTGATATATCCTTATAAAGAGCAAATTTATCATTATTTTCAAAAATTTCTACTTTTTCAATTTTTGTTCATCATAATATTTCTATTAAATTTCTTGAAGTTTTATTTATTAATTCAGGAATAATATTATTAGTAGAATAATTATCTAAAAAATTTTTTGCATCTTCTAAACTAAATCATTTAATTTTTTTAATTATATTTTCTCAATTCTTTTTTAAATCTGCATCCAATAATAAAATAATAAAATCTGATTTTTCTTTTTTATCAAGAATTTCATCTTTATTTATTTTATCTAAAATTGATAAATAATATCAAGAATTATATTTTTTATTACCATCTAATACAATTTTAAATATTCTAATAAAATCTGGTGATTTTATCAATTCATCAATATTTTTACAATAAGAATTTTCAATTTTTATATCTCCGGAATTCATTTTATTATAATAAAAAAATAAGATATCTTTATAATATTTTTATTTATTTAGTCAATTTTTTTTTTTGTTTTAACAATAAATACTTCTATTTTTCATTAAATTCCATTTATTATAATAATTTTTTCAGTTTAATCATATTTATAAGTTTAATTCATTTGAAATTATTCAATAAAAATTTGAATGAATTGTTCCTGAAAAAGAAGAAATTTCTTCTATGTTTATGGTATTGTAGGTTGATGACAAGAAGAATGATAATCTTGTTCAACTGATTTTTGTGGATCTTATTTTTTTGTTTTATTGTTTTGTTCAAGATCAAGTTGTACTTCAAGTTTCTGAATTACTTGTTAATTCTTTATTTTTTTTGATTATTGTAAACACATTTGAATTTAGTAGTTTTCATTCAGCCCCATAATATTCAACTTTATATAAATTTAATCATTCTTTTAAATTATCTGTAGCAGCATTTGCAAAATATTTCCAATAAGTAGAGTATGCTGTAAATTTAGTAAGAGCAAATCAATTTACTACAACTTTTGCTACTATTTTAGTTGGAACTCTTCATTCTATCATAACTATATCATCTGTTGTTGTGTATGGATTTTCAGTTGGTGATATAAATTTAAAATCAGAAGCATTTAGTGAATAATTTTCAAGTCAAAATTTATTTGTTGAACTTGTTTCATTTTTTTGAGTTGTAGCATTTGTATAATAAACAGTTATAACTCATTTTTTTAATAAATTATCATCTTTATCATATACTCTATAAACTATATCATTTGTTTTATTATTTAATGTGAAATTTTTTACTTCAAATGCTCAATCAACTATAGTTGCTTTATCATAATCAAAAGCAATTTTTACTATACTAGAATCAATTATAGTTCATTTTATAGTTATAGTTTTTGTTTCTGAAACATATTCATCTTTTGGAAATTCTATATTTATATAATTTCAAGTTGTAGTATTTGAAATTGTGTCAGTTATTCAAGTAGAAGTATTTCCAGTTCATGTAATATTTCAAGATCAAGTAGTACTTCAAGTAGAAGTATCTATATTATCTAAATAATAAGCTGCATTATTTGCAATGAACCAATCATCAGTTTTTACATAGTCAGATATTGTTTCTAATTTAGATTTTAAATCTAAACTAGGATTATTTGATTCATCCATCATTAATGATAATGTATTTCAAGCTGATACATTAAGTGTGTTTCAACTTAGATTTTTTACTGTTACAAATCATTTCATAACATACACCCTACTTGATACTTCATTTTGAGATAAATTAATTACAGATCAAGCAGATGCTGTAACTTCAAAATAATTTAAATTTATTTTTTGTTCTTGTTCAAATTCTCACCATAAATCAGATGATTCTAATTTAAAACTTCAATCTGTATTATAAGTTAATTCTCAAAGTTTGTTTAGTTTCATTTTCATTTTTCAAGCTAATTCTAAATTTATCATTCATTCTTTTACTTGAATTTTTTCTCATTGACTTATACTAGCTATATTTGAATCAATTTTATCTTTACTTCATTTAGCTCAAATTAAATAAGCTTCTGTTGTATCTGAAGCGAGTCATAATTTTACTAAACTTGTATTTACAACTTTATTTCAGGTATCATTTTTACCTCATGAAAGTACACTTATAAAAAGTACAAGTATAAAAATAACTGATATAATAGGTAAAATATAATCTTTTATACTTTTTTGAGGACCTTTTTGTCTGCTTGATGTATAGTTCATAATTGATAAAATTATTAAATTAAAAAATTTTTGCTATTTTAATTAAATTTTTAAGATTTAATTTTTTTTATAGCTACTCATACATTTATAAAAATTTTATTTATATTTTCAAGTATTTTTTTACTTTCTTTTATAGAATTATTATTTTTTATAATTATTTTATCTTTTTCCATCTCTAAAATATTTTTTGCTTGAATTTTTACATAGTTTTTTGAAAAAGATTTTCACTTAAATTTATTTATTGTATAGAAATTTATTCCAACATTTATATATATAGCTGAAAGTTTTCAAGAATTAGAATAAAATTCTATATCTTCAACAGTTCATAATTTATTTCAAAATAAATCAACTGCTTTTTTTCAAATTATTTCATAATTTTCAAAAATTTCTTTATTTGTTTCTTTTGAAAAATATAGATTTTCAAAATCTTGTTTTTCTAAATTTTCAAGTTCTAGATAAGAATAATTTAAAATAGATTTTTTTATAACAAATCAAGTTACTTTTAAATTTATTTTATCAAAAATCACATCTTGAATATATCAGGAAAATTTATTTTGAGTAAAAACTCAAAAATTTTTTAATTCTGAAAATTTTAACATAAATGAAATTTTTAAGAATTATTATTTTTTTATAAAATTTGTTAAATATGAATTTAATATAATACTTGCAGCAATATCATCTTTTTCTCAATAATTATTATTTACAAAAGAAGCTTCAAAAGATGAAAGTCTTTCATCAACTAAAATTGTTTCTATTTGAGGAAAAAATTCTTTAATTTTTTTTTCAAATTCTAAAACTTTTTTTGATATTTCAGATAAGCTTCAATCCATATTTAGAGGATTTCACAAAATTATAGTTTTAATATTTCTTTCTTTTATTATTTTTTTTAATTCATCTATGATTTTATGTCTTTCTACTATAGAGTAGGGAATAGCTATGTTTTCTACTTTTATAGCTATTCAAATTCTCTTTTTTCAAAAATCTATTCAAATCATTATTAAAAAAATTAAATAATTAATATTTTAAGCATTTTTTATTTCTACTATAATTTTTGCAATATCTTTTGGAGAAAATTTTATATAAACATCTCTTTTTCATATATTTTTTATATGTCAGTCTTTTCACATATCTATATGTTTTCTTTCTAATTCTAGATGAAATTCTGTTTTTATTTTATCTATAATTTCTTTTTCTCAAATAGAGCCAAAAACATGTCAATTTTCTTTAGCTTTCATAGTAAAAGAAATTGTTTTATAATTTAATAAAGCAACATGCTCATGTTTTTTTTCTACTAAATTTCTTCTTTTTTCTTCAGTTTTTTTCTTTTTTTCTATAATTTCTTTTTCTTTTTTATCATCTATTTGTATAGCTAATCATTTTTTGAATAGAAAATTTTGAGCATATCAATCACTTACTTCTTTTATTTCTCATTCTAGTCAAACTCAAGGGACTTTTTTTAAAAGTAAAACTTTATACATAAGTTAAAAATTTAGAAAATAAAATAGAAATTATTTATAATTTCATAAATCAGGAATAATATTTCTAATTCATCATATAGGATTATCTATATCGCCATAATACCTAGGAATTATTTGTATATGTAAGTGATTTATAGTTCTTCAAGCAGCATCTCAATCATTATTTCAAATATTATAAGCATCTGGTTTTTTATTTATTCAGATATGAGATAACATTTTTTTAGAAAAATAAACAGATTTTTCACTTAATTCTTTTTTTAGAAAATTATTATATAATTTTTTAAAATTAGTTTTCTCAATATTTTTTATTGTTCCTGAAATTGCAACTTGTAAATATTCCCATTCTTCTTTACTTAAATTAAGTATTGAATCCAAATGTCTTTTAGGAATAATTAATGCATGTCAAGGTGAAACAGGATGTATATCAAAAACAGAATAAAAATATTTATTTTCAAAAATTAGAACTTCATTTATATTACAAAATAAACAATTTTTCATATTTTTTTCATATTATAAAATATAATAAATATTTAAAATATTCTTATTCAGTTATTTCTATAATTGATATTTTAAATCAAGTTAATTGTGAAGCTAAATTTACATTTACACCAGATTTTCAAACAGCTTTTGCTCTTTCTGAGGGAAGTAAGTAAACGTTTGCTACATTGTCTTCTTCTGAAACATCTACTTTTAGTATTTCAGCAGGAGCTAAAGCTTTTTTTATAACTTCTTCTTTATTTTCAGTATTAGAAATTATATCTATTCTTTCTCAAGAAATTTCATCCATTACAGATTTTACTCTTATTCATTTTTGTCCAATCATTGTTCAAGCAGCATCTATTTCAGAAGCATTTGAAGAAACAAGAATTTTTGTTTTTATTCAAGGAATTCTAGCAATTTCATCTATTGTTATAGTTCAATCATTTAATTCAGGAACATAAATTCCAAAAAGTCATTTTACAAGTCATGCATTTTTTCTAGATAAAACTACTTTTGGTCAAGTTTTTTCATCATTTGTAACAGAAGCAACATAAACATAAAGTCTTTGATCCGCAACATAACGATCTTTTGAAACTTGTTCTCCTTTAGGTAAAATAACTTGATTTCAATTGTAATTAAGTATAACTTTTCAGTTTTCTATAAGTTCTACTTTCATACTTATAACTTCTCATTCTCTTCATCTGAAAAGTTCATAAGTTTTTTCTTTTTCACTATCTCAAATTTTTTGAATAATTACTTGTCTTGCAGCTTGAGATGCAATTCTACCAAAGCTTGATTCTAAATCTTTACTCATAACTTCATCAGTTACATCTATTTCTATAGTATCTCATTCTTTAAATCATTCAGCATCATCTCAAAGTTCTTCAAAACTTATTTCTAAAGAAGGATTTACAACTTCTTTAACTAAAGTTTTTTCAATTGTAATTTCGATATTTCAATTTTCTATATCTAATTTTACTGAAACATTTTCATCTCTGTTTCCATAATCTTTTTTATATGCTGTTTTTATAGCTGATTCTATTATGTCAACTAATTTTTCTTTAGGTATTTTCTTTTCAGCTGATATAAGATTTACAGCAGCTTCTATTTTCTTTAAATCTATCATAAATTATTAAATTAATTTTAAAAAATATAAATTAAAACGAGAATTTGTTGCCAAACTCTCGTTTCTTTCATTTACGGATTTTATTTTAAATATTTTTTATAAAAATACAAAACTTTTTTTGAAAAAAAATGTATATTTTTTGGCTCATTTTTTGCTTTAAATCTTTAAATATGATAAGATTAAGTAAATTAATTTTAATAAAGCTAGAAAAATGTGATTAGAAATACTTAAAAATCTAAAAAATAGTGAATCTTTGAATTGAATTAAAAAAGATATAAAAGAAAATTCAAAAGAGTATACTATATCTAAATGAGATTCAATATATCAAATAGCAAAAAATAATTCTATGAAAGTAGAAGATTTAATTTTGTTTAATAACATGCTTTGAAAAGAATTTAAAATTAATAAAAAAAATATTTTAATTAAAGCATGAGATATTGTTTTTGTACCAAAAGATATAGAAACTTTTAATGATAATTTGTTAAAAATAAAAGAGATAAAAAAAATTTTTGATACAAATGATAAAATAACAAAAAGTGATCTTTGAATGCTTAAGGAAGAAATAAATTTTTATCCTCAAAGAGTTCAATCAATAGGTTTAGGAAAAATGTTAGATTGATTTGTTGGTGCACAAAAAGCAGAATATGACCCGAGACTTTCAAGAATTGTTGATGAAAAAAGAGAAACAAATGTAAGTTGTGCAAATCTTATTAGAACTCTTATGGCACAAAGTGTTAATATTTGAAATTTAGATGTTAATGAAAAAGCTTTTTTTAAAAAACAAAATCTAGATGCTTGGATTTTACCAAGTGAATTACAAAAAATTAAATTTGATCAAAAATTTAGAGATTTAATGTCTTATTTTGATAAATCTAAAATATGACAAGTTGACCCAATTTGAGATCAAGAATGATATGATAAAAAAGTTTTAGAATTGGCTTCTTATCTTGAAAGCTCATGAATTAAATGAAGTTTAGTTCCTTTGTATTTTAAGCATTCAAAATTTAAATGAGTTGTTGCTGATTATAATGCTTGAAAAAAAGAAGCTGATAAGCATTATAATACTCATCAATCAATTTTTGCATGAAATACTGAAATTGAATTTAAAGCATTTAATGTTAATGATTATCATATTCCATGAAAAGTTATTGATTTTGGTTCAGATACAAAAAAAATTATGTCTGAAATCGATGAAACAACAAGAAGTATTACTAATTCAAAGTCTGATTTATTTATAATAAAACAAAAATTAGTTGATTCTGTAGATCTTTCTAATAATGAAGAAATGAGAAAAACAGATTCAAAAATTATAAAATGATTATCAATAGATGCTTGATGAAATCAAGAAAAAATAAGTCGATTAAAAAATGTTTTAATAAAACTTGATAATAGGGAATTAATAAAAAGTGAAGCAGAAAATATATTAAAAAAGAAAATATCAAATGCTGATTTAGATCGGTTTATGGAATTGAGAAAAATGTATTATCATACTTATAATTCAATTACAGCGGTTAATAATATAGTTTCATCAAATTCAAAAGTTGATAAAGTATGAAAAAGTCTTGAAGCAAATATTGAAATTCTTAAAAATATTAAAGAATATAATTCTCTTTTAGATAAAGTGAAAAACCAAGAAAATAAATTAAAAAATTTAAATGAATCACTAAAAATTGAGAAAAAAATTAATTTAGTTGATTATATAGCTAATTTTATACAAGATAGACTTGATTATTGACCAAGTGCTTTAACTCAAGAAGCAAGAAAAAAAATTATAGAATGAATTTTTAAATATAATTCTATGATTCATGTAAAAGTTGATTGAAAAGAAATTGATTTAGCAAAAGAAATAGAAAATTTTAAAGCATGAAAATCAATTGTTTTTGTTAAATCTGATTCAGATATTAGCTTTTCAGGACCAATGATGGTGGATTGAGAACATCAATATTATAAATGAGAAGATAGAAAAAATAAAATGAATTCTCGTACAAGATTTTTATTTGAATTTATTGTTCCTCAAACTTATCTTGCAACAGAACTTTTAGAACCTTGAGAAAATTCTTCTTTAAGAAAAGAAAATTTTTGAAAATATTCAGATAAATTTTCTGTAATTTGAGTTTATGATGTTAGAAAATGAGAAACTGTTGAAAATGTTTTGAAAGAAAAAATAGTTTTATATCAAAAATTAAATGTAAATGATCCTGAGTTTACAAATAAATTAAATTATCATTATTGATTACAAATAAAAGCTTTACAAGTTTCTTGATATTTACAAGACGAAGCAAAATTAAATCCTTGAGCTTTTAAAATCAATAGAGAAATTCCTTATTTTAATCCAGAAAATATTGAGGAAGTATTTTCTTCTTATGTAAAAAATAAAAAAGCAACAATAAAAGAAACTCAGGAAATGCTGAAAGATGTTAAAAAATATGTTTCACTTGATATTTTTCCCTGAGATGTTTCACATATGATATTTAATAGATTGAAATCTCAACTTGAATGATCTAGTATAAATAAGGAAGTTTTAGAAAATATAAATAATTTGAACTATTTTTCTCAAAAGAAATTTATTGATCAAATATTAAAATCAGTTTATGATAAAAATTGAAAACTTAAACCTTGAAAAAAATTAATTATTAGTTTTGATTTAATTGAAAAAAATTTAAATAATATTTATGATGAATCATATCTTTCAGTTCCAGAATTAAAAGAAAGAGATAATTATATTATTGAAAATACTACGAAATTTAAATGAAATCAAGATATAATGAAAAATATTATATTTAATGAAATTTATTGATGAGAAGATAAAAAAACTGCTACAAAATTTATAAAAAAATATACTAAAGATTTGTGATTTACTATTTGAGATTTATGAGATAAATTATGAGAAACAATAGATGAAACAAAATACATGAGATATAGAAGAAATACTATGAAAATACCCGTTTGATATTATGATAGATCTGATATTTTATATAGGAGTGATAGAGCAACTTCTATATGAAATTTTCAAATAAAGTTTCCATATTTAAAATATTGATGGAATGAATATCTAAATAAAGAAACATTAAATAAAGCTTTAGATAGTTTAAATAGCTATGAATTTATGAGTATGTTTCATAAAATGACTAAAGAAGAAAAAGAAATATATAAAGTTGATATAGAAAAAGTTAATGAGTTAAAAGTTTTAATAAATAAAGAAAATTTAACAAAAGAAGATTTCGGTGAAATTTATTTTAAATTAAAAAATATTATTAGATTAACTCCTTATGATAATACTTGATATGTTTGAGAAGTAATATCTGCACACATAATGAATCAAAAAATAAATAATCATTATGAAAAAATGTATTGAATGTTAAACAAATCTTGAGAAGATATGGATAAAATAGTTTATGATAAAGATAAAATGACAAAGATTAATAAATTAATCCTTTTATTAAATAATCAATCAGAAAATGTATCTTTATACCGATTAACAGAAAATTATATTTTAAGAATTTTGTCTTGAGTTTTTTGAAAATTTGAAACAAAAGATGTTTATTCAAAGGATTTAAAGTGAGAATTATTATGAAAAACTGAATATTGAAAATGAATATTTTTAGAACATTTAAAATCTTATGTTGATAAATTTTATCCTTATTGACTTGATAAAAAACAAGATGATGTTAAATATAAAATTGCAAAATTTTATAATGATTTAGTTGAAGCTAAATCGCATCAAGAATTTATGAACATAATTTATTCATTTATAAAAAATCCGGATATTCATAAATTTTTAAAAGAAAATAATTTAAGCTCCTCAATTATGATTGATGACAATGAATTAAAATCATGAGCTTTTCAATCATCAATGTTTGGTTATATAAATAAAACTGAAAAGAAATAGTGAAAACTATTTTTTTTTGTTTGACTATTTTTATAAAATATTTATAAGTACATTAATACAAAAACAAAATTGAAGGAGGATACTATGGAAGAGAAAATTCTTGATTTTCCAACATATAGTACAGAAATGGTTTCTTTGTTTATTGATGGAAAAGATGTTGAGTGTATAATTATTCATATTACAGTTGATGATTTAGATGATTATCTAATTAATCGAATTGAATTTCCTTTACTACCTGTTGGTGAGGAAGTAGATGAAAATAACCTTTTGGTTATAAAGAATTCTGATATGCAAAAATATCTTGATTTTCTTTCAGACAAAGGTTTAAATCAAATGGAAAGTATTCCTTTTGTTATAAACATATTTTCTGGAGAAGTTATTAGTCCAGAAGTTGTAGCAGGAGCAGAACTTTCAAACTTACTTATATCTACTCTTTCTTTTCCTTTAAAAATCGAAATTAATGGAGTTTTAAATAATCTTAAGATTTTACAACTTCCATATAATTTGGTTGATATTTTTCTAAGTGAAGATGCAGAATTTTCTTTACAAGGGAAAATTAAAGTTGCTAATCCAGAGCTAAAAGGGATTTATCTTGATTATAAGAAAAGAGTTAAACCTGAAGTAAATCTTTTGAATCTAGCTTTTGATGATTCAAGTTTAAGAGGATATGTTGTAGAAGTAAAAGTAAAAGGGAAATCTTACTACGACTTTTATGATTTATTTTAAGAAAGCACCTGATTTATCAGGTGTTTTTACTTTTTAGTTGATATATTAAAATATGTATTTTTTTGACATTTATATAAATTTTGTTATAAAAATAATAATATTGTTTCAAAACAATAAAAAATAGGAGGTTAGTAATGGAAAAAGAAAATTTTTTATTGCAAAATATTGCAGAGAAAATTGCTGTGGGAGATAATCCTGAACATAAAAATGGTTGGCTTAGTTCTTTGTTTGGATCTATTTTAGGATCTTTTGTAATTTCTTATCTATTTGTATTTAATGTGTTGGAATATTCTACAACATATCTTTCTTACAAAATGGATCAACTGATTGATAATATGAAAGATTCTTCTGCATCTGCTGCTGATATACCAATCGGAGAAAGTTTGTCTTCTATGCTTAAAAATTTAATGATGAATGATGCAATTATAATTACATTAGTTATGGCGATATTAGTTTTTTGGTATATTAAAAATGATTTACCAGATTCAAAAAAAGAACTTGTATTAAAATCGATTTGTGATGATTTGGATTATTTAAAAGATTCATTTTCATCAAAATTTGTTTCAGAATCGGATTTTATACTTTTTATCTCAGGTAACTTTGTTATTAAATTTTCTTATGAAAATGGTTTTAGAGTTGCTTATTTTGAAAAGAATGATTTTCTACAAGAAAATATCAATAATGATGATGTTTTATCACTTTCAATAAAATATTTTCTAGAAATTGATAAACTTATTGTTGAACACAATACAGGAACATTTTCAAATAAAGAAAATGGTGCTATGTTGCTTATTGTTAACAATTATTATTTCATAGAAAATTTGTTAAAACATAGAAAAAAATTGCGACAAGCAATAAATTCTCTTTTGGAATCTTCAAAAGTATTCTATTTTGAAAATATGAAAACTTATTGCTGTATTTCAGAGTAAAAAAAACCGTGACGTAGTCGCGGTTTTATCTTTTTATTTTGTTTCTTTTTGTGTTTCTTGTTTTTCTTTAAGTGTTAAATTTGATTCAAGTTTTTCCTTGTCCCAAATTCCTAAATCGTTTATAATTCAATATTTAGAAAATTTACCAAGTAATTCTTTATTTTTTTCCTCTTGTGAATCTTTGTCTTTTTCAACTTTTTTTACTATTATATTATCTATTTCATCATTTCATATAGGTTCTGTTTCTTTTGAACTTAACATTTTATTAATCTTTTTTATGAATCTGATTTTTGTAAGATCATTATTTATTCATCAAAAATTTCAATTTTTTAAATCTATTCTAGAATCAAATCAATAATTCGCAGGATTTTTATTTATTGTTGCAATTATATCGTCTGTTATATTCTTAGGTATTAATGTAAATCATATTGAATCAAGTATATTTAATGTTTCTCTTGTTTTTTCATCATTTTCTTTTACTTTATTTCCAGATTTTTCATAAAGATCTTTTATTTCTTTTGTATATCTTTCATCTAATTCTTTTTCTTCATTTTTCAAATCTTCTAATTTCTTTAGAGTTTTTTCTTCAAAAGATTCTTCTTCTATCTGATGATATCTTTCTTTTGTAAAATTTATATATTTTTCTATCAAATTTAATTGAGATTTTATTTCACTAATTCTAAGTTTAGAATTAATGTCTGTTTCACCTAATCATTCTAATTCTTTTTTTAAACTTTTTTGATAAACTATAGTATCTTTATATTCTTTGATTTCTCTCAAAGTATCTTCTTGAGTTTCTATTTTTTCTTTTATTTCTAGTTTT
>JAQVPN010000133.1 GCA_028702055.1 Candidatus Altimarinota bacterium
AGAAAATTTAAATCCAAATTGATTATCGTATTCTTCTTGAATTACAAATTCTAATAAAATAACTACATTTTTAAGAAGTGAATATTCTCCAGTAGAATGAGTTACTATAAAAAAGACATATAATGACAAAAATTGAAATTATCTAAAATCTTGAGATAAAGTCAGTGTAAAAGTAGAAATAACAAATAATAAAACTAGTACTATAAAAAATGTTTCATATTTGGATGAAATTCCAGAACCTTTATCTATAACAGATGATACAATTTTTAAGTTTAAAAAATGAAGTGATTACACATCAATAACTCCAAAATCTGCACCAGATTGATCTAGTTTTGATTTTATGATAGATCATTTTGATTTAGCACCATCTGAAACAGTTACTTTAGAATATGATTTGGAAACACAAAGCTTTTTAATAGGTTATATTAAAGCAGGATTATTTGAAAAATGAGAATTATGAGACGATTCTTATTGAGATATAATTGTTAAAAATTCTTGAAAAAATTGTTGAGAAGAAAATACTATTTATAGATCTACAGCTCAAACTACATATGAAAAATGACGACAATCACCAACATGTGATGAAAATAAATCTACTTTACCAGAAGATGTTACAAAAAATTCTACTGATACAGATAATAATTGAGTACCAGATTATATAGATGCATTAAAGGTAAATAACTGACAAAATGAAGACTTTTTATCATATTCAAAAGAAAAATTAAATTCTATAAATTTTGATAGTGATTGAGATTGAGTGCCAGATACAAATGATATAAATGAAAATTATAATGAAGATAATTGAGATCTTTTATGATCTTTAAATAATTTTACTGATTCTTCTATGAAAACTCTTAATTGAGTTGAAAAAATGATTAATTGACTTTGATGTTGATTTGGAAATGCTTCTTGTATAGCAAGTCCACTAAATTGGGCTCCACTTGCTTCAGGTTCAGATCCAACTTTATTTTGATGTCCTGTATGAGATTGATTAAATGTATGAGAATGATTGCCTATATTATCATTATTTACATGATTAAATATTCCAACTCCAGCTTGATGTTATCAAGCACCAGTTTTTTGGCCGATGAGTCCATTTAAATTTTTATGATCTTGTAATACTAGTTTATGAGCTGGTTGACGGTTGTGAACAACAAGTCCAACTAATACTTTTAGGCTTTTTGTTACACCAACTATTACTGGTTGAGTATGAATAGAGGCTTGTTTTGGATGACCAGCTATTGTTGCTTGAAATATTCCTTCTAAATGAGCTTCTCCGATAGTTCCAGGTTGAAATTGTATAGTTACAGCAGTTAAATCAAATATGTGTAAAAATGATTGATCAGATTGAGATGTAGGGTCTATAGGATATTCAGAAATTTCTGACTTTGATGTTATAAATGCTAATTGTAGCACAAGTTCATCTAGTTCAGTAAATTCTAGCTTGCCAACTATGGAAAATTGACAAGTAAGTGATTATATTAATTATAAAAGAACAGGACAAAAATCAGAAAGCTTAGTTTCTAGTATGAAATCTTATCTATGAACTCTTCAAAATTCATCTAATTATAATTCTTTAAGTAGAATGAATTCTCCTTTACTCAATTTTGGATCTTCAAATTCTTCTTCAAGTGATTTTAATTTAACTTTAGATACTAAATCAGCTAAAAATTGAGGATGATTTTCTGATATATTAAAAATTGATTTAAAAAGAGTGTTTCCATTTCCTGATTTCTTGATGGAATGGTGGACAAGACAAATAGAAGAAATAGTAACTAAACTTACAGATTGGCCTTCAATTTTTGTTATATTGCCAGATTTTTCATGAATTTTTAATTCTGGATGGAATAACTTTTTTGATAAAACAAAATCTAAATTTAATAAATGACGAGAAGCGCAAGCTGCAAAAAACAAAATTATAGATCAACAAATAAATGCCCTAAATAGTAAAAATTGTTGAACTGATGAAACTTGTAATTATAAAAAAGCTTTAGATAAAAGAAAACTAGAAGCAAGTAAATATAAAACTTGATGAGAAACTATGTCTTGAATAAGACAAGTTTATGAATTTCTTTGAAACTTGCCTATGATATCTATATGAGATCAAGCAATAGATGTAAATATTCCATGGGCTGATTCAGCTACTATATCAAAAGCTATAGTGGAATGGGAAACTACTAAAAATCAATGGCAATCAGAAATTAATGAAAAACAAAAAATGTGGTCAGGTTGAGAAGCTAAATGTGATTCTGAAAAAACAGAGCAAGCAAAAGCTAAATGTAAATCAGATTATGCATATTCTAATAATTTAGCATTAAATTCTTCAGCTTTGTTATCTTCTTTAAATCAAAATATTTCAACTCTTAAAGAATATAAAAAAATTCCTGAAAAAGTTAATAAAATGCTTAAAATAAAAGAAGTGCGGTTATCTCAAATTCTTTGTAATGTTGAAACTATTACTAAAATTACATGATGACGGCTTTGACAAAATTGAAAAAGATTTAAAGCTTGGGTACAACTTTATATTACAGTTAAAGCTATATTAAAATCTTGGCAACTTATACTTGATATTTTTTATGAATATGATGCCTCTTGTCATGATTGTAAAAATGAAAGATCTGATTTATTATATTGTGTCTTTAAATTGGTAAGTATGATTATTCCAAAAATACCAGTTATACAATTTCCAAAATGGCCAGATATAATTGTAGATTTACATAATGTTAGAGCAAATTTAGATGTAAATTTACCAGATTATAAATTTAATCTTAGACCTATAACTATACCATCTTTAGGTAATTTATGATTACCAAATTTACCAAATGCTTCTTTTTCTTTACCAAAAATACCAACTTTGCCAAATTTTGTTTTACCAGAATTACCAGATTTACCAACTTTGCCAACAGTAACTTTACCAGATTTACCACCACCACCAAAATTACCAAAACTTTTTGCTTGAATAGAAGCAGTTTTAGATGTTTTGAAATTGATAACAAAAGTAATGTGTATTTTGAAGAAAAATCCATTTGTTCCTGAGTGGAGAGCTTGAGATCAAATATCATTTTTAACTGAAAGATCAGGTTACCTACCTTTTGATTTCTTAGATTTAGCTTTACCACAATTTTCTTATCCTTTTGTTGATGCTATAAAAGTTACTTCTTTTGTTAATCTAGAATTTGAATCAGATTTCATAACTGAATTTTCTAGAAATATGGTTTTACCTATAAATAGTTTTGCAAATAATATAGTAAATATTTTTGATTATAAAGTTAGTGATATAGATATGTCTCAGGCTGCTCCATCAGATGTCAATGTAAAAGTTAAAACAAATGGTTC